>JBNLDB010000001.1:0-21002 GCA_050304115.1 Sulfurovum sp.
AATAAGATATTAAGTGGACTGACTGAGTAGTTTGACCACTCATCTATGGTTGATAAAATATAAATAGCAGATAGTGCTGATCAATTTTTTTTGATAAAAATGTTACATTTGCTACATTGGATTTAAAACGTAAAGTTTCTTTAAATAAATAACCATTTTTTAAAGCAAACTTTAATAGTATTAATCTAAGCATTTCCCTGTGGTCTGAATGGATTAAGGGGTACTTATAATAATTATAAGGTAGCTAAATTTAAGGAGGAAGCATGAAATTAGGTTTCTTAGTTGACCTTAACCTGTGTATGGGTTGTAAAGGTTGTGAGGTTGCTTGTAAAGTGGAAAATGAAGTTCCATTGAGTACTTGGCGTTTACGTGTTAAATATATTGATATCGGGACATTCCCTGATACTGCAAGATCGTTTACACCATTACGTTGTAACCATTGTGAAAGTGCACCATGTGAGCGTATCTGTCCTGTATCGGCATTACACTATTTAGAGAATGGTATTGTAAACGTTGACAGTGAAAGATGTATCGGTTGTGCAGGTTGTATGATGGCATGTCCTTATGGAGCAATCTATATGGACCCTGAGACAAATACAGCAGATAAATGTACATATTGTGCACACCGTATCGAGAGTGGTATGATGCCAGCATGTGTCGTTGCATGTCCGGTTGAAGCTAATATCTTTGGTGATCTTGATGATGATCACAGTCATATTTCACTTTACATTATGGAACACCAAGGTGGTGTGCAAGTACGTAAACCAGAAAAAGATACAAAGCCAACACACTTCTATGTGGGTGGAGGTAATCAAACACTTAATCCTCTTGCGCACCAGAGAATTGAAGGGTACAACTTGTTTAACAATGTGACACATCTTGAACATGTCGGCGATCCGAACCATGGCGTTATAGATAGATTCCTTGCTCCATTTGTTGGACATGAAAAACATGATAATAGTGCTTTTTTAGATTTTGACAACACAGCAAAAGAATCACATGAAGAAGAGGGAGGTCACTAAGATGGTAGAAAGTTCAATTCATGCAACTCACGCAGTTGTTACATTAGACGTAGCGCTTCCTGGTATCATCTGGGGATGGATGATTACACTTAACATGTGGGCAAAAAGTATTGGTACAGGAGTGATCTTCTTAGGTGCATTCCTTCTTTATAGACATAAAAAAGAAGAGATGCCTAACCTAAGATGGATCATGCCAGTGTTATCATTTGTCTTTTTAAATATTTTCTTGCTCTTTACGTTGACTGATCTTCATCAGCCGTACAGAATGATACATATATTCACACACCCGCACTGGACATCAGCAATTACAGTTGGAGCATGGATGGCTTCATTGTTCCTATTACTTATTACTGTAATGTTAGTGATCGGTGTTGCAGATGCATTCCCTGGTCTTGGCGGTAAGAAATGTAAACTTACAGCAATGGCTAGAAACAACTCTGCCGTCTATGAGAAGATCTTCCCGTTTGTTGTATTCTTGGCTATTCCAGTGACACTCTATACTGCGATTATCATGGCAGAATCAAGTGCAAGAGAATTATGGCAGGCACCTGCAGAAGTTATGCAAATGATGTGGGCAGCACTTATGGCTGGTTCATCTGCACTTATCTTGGTATCAGGTGCTTGGAGTAAAGAAGCTAGAAAAGATTTGGCTTTAATTCTTGCGATTGCGACATTCTTCTCTTTCATGATGTATATGGGTGAGTATTTCTTCTCATTTAAATCATCAGAAGCTGAAGCAACACTTGCATATGTTCATGCTGGTGGTGAGTACAATATTGAATTCTGGTTTGGTATGGTCCTTGGATTTATCATCCCGTTCTTTATCGCTATGGGCAATATGAAAAGTGACAACAAAACGCTGCTCAGATTTGCAGCTATATTAGCATTGGTTGGTCTATACATGGCAAAAGATGTATGGCTTAAAATTCCACAAATGCTTCCGTTGAGTTAAGGAGAGATATATGACAAAATCAATGAATAATGAAAACCCTTCTTTTATAGAAGGAAGAAGAAGTTTCCTTAAAGGTACAGCTTACTCTGTTGCAGGTGCAACACTTGCAGCAGGTGTATTTAAAACTGTGGCTGATACGCCGGCAATGGCAGAAACGAAGTTTACACCTACACCTAAAACACTTTCATTCTACCCGCCACTTGAAGAGTGGGATAGCTTTACTGAGTTAAGTGGTGATGACTGGAAAAGAGGTGGTACGAGTAGACATGGTGTTCAGAGCGAAGACAATCCTGATGGTATCAAAGCAACTGAATACATGCTTGTTCCTACAGCATGTTCAAACTGTGAAGCATCATGTGGTCTGACTGCATGGGTTGACCTTTCTACATACAAAGCGGGTGGACAACTTGCAGTACGTAAATACATGGGTAACCCGCTTCACTCAGGGTCTCGTGGTAGAAACTGTGCAAAAGGGTATGCAGCACAGTCTCAAATGTATGATCCAGATAGAATACCTTTCCCACTTAAAAGAGCTCCAGGTTCAAAAAGAGGTGAAGGTAAATGGGTAAGAACAACTTGGGATGAAGCGATGAAAGAGATCGGGCAAAAAATGCACGATACACTTAAAACAGGTGATGAGATCTCTAAAAAATCGATCATGTACCATGTTGGTCGTCCAAATGAAAATGGTTTTGGTCACCGTGTACCACACTCTATGGGAATCGATGGATATGATTCACATACAAACATCTGTTCTGCAGGTGCTAGACAAGGTACGATCCAATGGACAAATGATGACAGAAACTCTCCGGATTGGTCAAATGCAAAGTTGATCTTCCTTCAGTCTTCTCACGCAGCAGATGCGGGACACTACTTCCAACAGGCAGCAGGTCGTATCGCTGAAGCACGTAAGAAAGGTGCGAAACTTGTTGTTATGGATCCACGTCTCTCAAACTCTGCTGGTATGGCGGATCTATGGGTTCCATGTTGGCCAGGAACTGAGACAGCACTTTACCTCTACCTTGCAAACAGAATCTTGAATGAAAAAGGTGTGAACGGTGAAGATCTAGTGAACCACAACTTTGTGAAGAACTGGGTGAATTGGGATCACCTTATGAAAGACAGAGACTACTTGAATGTACTTGTTGAAAAAGGATACATCAAGTCTGTACCTGCAGGTGACTCTTATGAAGAGTTCATTGAGATGATCGCTGAGATGTATAGCCCGTATACACTTGACTTTGTAGCTGAAGAGTGTCGTATCGAAAAGCGTATCGTGGAAAAACTTTACGATATGTTCATTGATGCAGGTGCAAGAGTTGCAACTTATATCTGGAGAGCAGGACCGATAGGTCACAAAGGTGGATGGATGATCGCTAGATCCGCATTCTTACCGTTTGTTCTCCGTGGTGCAATGGCAGGTGATAAAGGTGGTGTTGGACTTCACCACTGGCATGTTATCTCTGTTAACGGTAAGGGGAATGCTGCAACTGTAGCTGGTACAGCACCTGGAAAAGTTGACGTTTGGAATGAGATCGCATGGCCGCCTGAATATCCGTTAAGTTCTTATGAAATGAGTCATATCATGCCTCACCTTCTTATGGATGATGAATGGAGAAACAAATGGAATGCCAAAGGGCTTCAAGTTCCTGAAAAACTGGCTGTTTGGATCCCTCGTATGTACAACCCTGTTTGGATCAACCCGGACGGATTCAGATGGATCGAAGCGCTTAAAAGAGAAGATAAGATCGAAATGTCATTCAACCTTTCTCCGACTTGGTCTGAGACAAACTGGTACTGTGACTATATCTTGCCTGTAGGACTTGCTGGTGAAAGACATGACCAACACTCTGAAGCAACTGAACCAAAAAGATGGTTAAGTTTCCGTAACCCGGCTCTTAGAGTTGCATTGGAAAAAATGGGTTGGAAGCCAAAAGATCCAACAAGAGCTACACTTGAAGCACATATTAAAGCCGGTCTTGGTGAAGTATGGGAAGAGGTAGAGTTCTGGGCAAACATTATGACACATTATGTAGATCCGGATGGTTCATTAGGTATTAGAAAGCACTGGGCTTCAAAAGAAGATCCAAGCAGATGTGTGACGATCGCTGAGTGGTATCAAGCAGCATTTGATAACTTGCCTAACCTTAGAAAAGCGGCAAAAGCAGCATATCCTGACTCTAAGTATCCAAACTATGAGATGATGAGAGACAGAGGAACATGGTTAGAAGAAGCAAATATCTATAAACCACAAGAGAGACCACTGAAAAAAGTAGGTGATACATATATCGCTCATGGTCATGAATATCACGAGAGTGAAGTGACTAAAGATGAGTTTGGTGTACTTCTTGCAACTGGACATGATGGTAAAGAGACTGCGATCGGTGTAGAAGTAGACGGTGAATTGGTGCAAGGTTTCCATACATTGACCAAAAAACTCGACTTCTACTGTGAGTGGTTCAAAGAATGGAAATGGCCTGAGTACGCGATACCTATTTACCCGACGAATGCGGAAGATAGAAAGAAAATGACGCATGTTGTTACACAGGTACACCATGACTTTATGCAAAAAGAGAATGAATTTGCGTTGAATACGGTATTTAGATTACCATATAACATTCACACACGTTCAGTGAACTCTAAGCACCTTATGGAGATCTCTCAAAACCATAACCCGGTATGGATCTATACGGAAGATGCGAAGAGACTCGGAATTAAAAGAGGGGATGCAGTGAAAGTAACGATCCAGGATACAGTTTCTGGTCTTGAGTCAGGTTACTTCATTGCTATGGCTGTACCGACTGAAGCTACGATGCCTGGTGTACTTGCATGTTCACACCATGCTGGTAGATGGAAACTCAAAAATGCGGTAGAAATTCCTGGTTTTGAACACAAACTAGGTGTGATGGGCCTTGGTGCACCATTGTATGAAATGACTATGGATGGTAAAGAAGGAACACTCAAACCAACTGAAGGTCTTGATGATGGTATGCAGGCACGTAAAGATACATGGCAGTTTAAAGAGTATAACAAAGACCTTGACAACATTTGGTGGGATGGTCTTTCTGGTTCATGGCAAAATGCTGTGGCTCCATCTCATCCAGATCCAATTGCAGGTAACCATGCATGGCACCAAAAAGTTGTGATGGAACTTGCTGGTAAAGATGATAAGATCGGTGACATTTATGTGAACTATGAGAACAACATGAAAGTGTATCAAGCATGGAGAGACCAATTAACACGTCCTCTTGACAGTACAGATACACTTAGACGTCCTCAACACATTAAACGTCCTTGTGTACCTTTGTCTGACAAAGCATACGCAGTAAAAATCAAGTAAGTTCAACCTTACTGACACACTTCCAGGCATCTGCTTGGAAGTGTCTTCATTATACAATTTCCCAGATAATTAATTTTCTTATTACTTATTTATCTTGAAAGTGGTATAGTGCCAAAATATTAACATGAAAGCAGATGTATAGAAGATGGAATTAATGAAACAAGAGATAGAGAACCGTATCGCAATTTATGCTTTGATCTCACGATTGATGCTTGTAGAGGTAGATGAGACATTTTTAGAGAACATTGAAAAAGATGAGAGACTTTTATCATTTTTCCCTAATTACAGAGACTGGTCTAAACGTAAGGAACTTTCACGTAAGGAGCTTATAGATCAATATTATAATGTAGACTTTACCAACCTCTTTTTAATGCACCTGGTACCGTATGAAAGTTTCTATACAAGAGATGATCAAATGATAGAAAGTGGTGGAGACAACCCTATCGTTCAACTCTACAATGATCTGGATTTCCGTGTTGAACTGGATGCTGCCAGGGTAGTAAGTGCAGACCATATAGGGGTTGAACTGGAGTTCATGTATATGTTGTGTGTTGCCTTGCAAAAAGCTTTAGCAGCGGAAGACAAAGATGGTATCTGTGAATTGCTTCAGGTACAACGTGCATTTTTGAAAGAGCACCTTTTGGAGTGGGCACCACTGTTCCTTATCAATGCAAAACGTGAATCACGTACACCGCTCTATCATGATGGTTCTGAACTGGCTTTGGAGTTCCTGCTCAGTGATTTTGAATACGTAACAGAAAAATTAACAACATATTGTGGGGATGAAGCGTAGTTTATGGGTTTACATTTTGATGTCAGTGCGTGTGTAAGAGCAACAAGTAAATTTTCTCAGTGTACCAAGTGTGTAGATATCTGTCCTGATTCTATCAGCCTGGTAGACAACCTCCCTAGTTTTAGTGCGGCTACAGGTGTAGAAGCGGCAGCGTGCGTGGGTATCTGTCCTACAGAAGCTTTTGCGCTTTCAGACTTCTCTACCACAGAGTTTTTCTTTACTTTTTTAGAATCTAAAGTCAGACTCATCTCGCCAAAGTTCAATGTCCCTTGTATCTCAGTATTGAGCGTGGAACACTTGATCTCTTTGGCTTTGGCAAGTGAGGAGACGATCACGATCGATCTAAGTTCGTATGATGAGGATTCACTCCTTTTTGAGCATATTGAAGATCGTATCGATGAGGCAAATTTCGTATTATCGAGTTTTTCTAAAAAACAACTCACGACAAACCATGTACCCTCTAAAGAAGTGCAAGAAAAAAATGAGCAAGAGCATGAGGAGGAAGTCATATCAAGACGTTCATTTTTAGGCAATGCTTCACTTGAAGGCGTGGTAAAACACAAAAAAGCATTTGACAATGCAGTCGATGAGGATGAATTGCAGCATTTTGAGATAGATGCTTCTGTTATTGCCAAGATCAAAGATAAAAAACTGCCAAATAAACGCAAGATACTCTTTACCACATTGAAACGTGCAGATGTCCCGGATGTGTTTGAAGTACTTCCGGAAGAAGAGGTGAGTTTCACTTCACAAAAGTTCGTGGATGAAAGTTGTACGAACTGTCAGATCTGTTACCGTATCTGTCCTACCGGAGCACTTTCGTCTGACAACAAGTTCTCACTGATACATTTTGATGCAATGCTTTGTGTGAAGTGTCGCTTGTGTCATGATGTCTGTGAGCCTGATGCAATACAATTGCAAAGCGGATTTGAGGTCAAAGAGTTCTTTGAACCTACACAAAGAACACTTGCTACGTTTAACATCAAGCGCTGCAATGAGTGCGGTAACAACTTTACCTACATGGGCGGTGAACAGATGTGTCCACGTTGTGCAGTCGAAGAAGAAGAAGCGATGTTCTTACATGAAAATGCCAAACGTATGAGAGGGGAGGAAGAATAATGGAACCCCATGAGATCAAGCCTGACACAGGTCTCTGTACCATCCTTGGTTATAATGCCCAGACAGGATATATGAGAAAATACTTTAACAAGATCATGAAACGCAATGGTATCAATGCAACCGCTATTGCACTTAACATTAAAGATGAACATTTTGATTTTACTATGACCAATGTCGGTGAGTCCAAAGTCACGCAAATGATGATAGAAAAAGAGTTTGGCGCTAAAGCTGTACACTATTGTGAAAGTCTGAACGCATGTGCCCAAAGAGAAGAACGAGTAGATTTTGTTGAAGTGAAGGATGGTAAGGTCCAAGGCTTTTGTTTGGATGATGAGGCAAAAGCACTCTATGACAAACCGGAGTTCCTGGATGACCAGATCATTTTTGTGACAAAGATGATGCTTATTGCCCATAGATGGTTTGATGCAGAAATAAATGTGGATGATATTCCGCTACTAATAGGAGAGAAATAATGAGAGATATAGACGATTTAAGAAAAGAATTTGAAAACTTCAATGAGAAAAATTTTAACGGCAACCCTGCATTTGGTCCTGATGGGCAGTGTGCTGCGGATGAAGAGGTAGACCTTAAAGATTACCCTTCTTATACAGAGGCACTCTATGCGAAGCTTATCGCTCCGCACGTAAGCGGTATTTATATCTCAAGATGGGATATTAAAGATATTGCACTTGCAGCAGGCGACTCTATGGCGATACACCCACGTAAACGTATGTTCGAATTACTGATGAAGTTCGCTACGAGCAGAGAGAATATGCAAGCGGTACTTGATGCACTTGAAGCACATATGGAAGATAAAATTGCTATCTATACGGAGTGTATGACAAAATTTCCAAACTCTGCAGAAGTATTTCAGCCTAAGATAGACAAGGCCAGAAAAACGATGAAGCTTTTCCCTCAAATCATAAAAGAGTATTTCCCGGAATAACTAGAGTGGACCTTATCATACTTTCAGTATAATAGATTCTATTGAAATCGTAAGGTAAACAATGTCTGAAATAAAAAAAGAAGAAGTATTAGCGTACCATAAGCAAGGGAAGATAGGTATAGACCTCACGAAACCTTGTGACACGCAACATGAACTCTCGCTTGCCTACACCCCCGGTGTAGCGATACCCTGTCTTGAAATCGCAGAAGATGAAAATCTCTCTTTTGAATATACCAACCGTGCTAATCTGGTTGCCGTGGTCTCTGATGGTTCGGCAGTACTCGGTCTAGGGAACATTGGACCTCTTGCATCCAAGCCTGTGATGGAAGGAAAATCAGTACTTTTTAAAAAGTTTGCGAATGTCGATGCTTTTGATATAGAACTGGATGTACACAGTGTCGATGAGATCGTCACTACATGTAAAGCGATCGCTCCTACGTTCGGAGGGATCAACCTTGAAGATATTAAAGCCCCTCAATGTTTTGAGATAGAAAAAAAGTTACAAGAAACACTTGATATTCCTGTCTTTCACGATGACCAGCATGGAACTGCTATTATCACGACTGCAGGGTTGATGAATGTACTTGAATTGACAGGTAAAAAAGTCGATGAGATCAAAATCGTAGTCAATGGTGCAGGTGCGGCGGGTATCTCATGTGCAAACATGTATAAGCGACTAGGTGTGAAACATATCGTTATGTGTGACAGTAAAGGGGTGTTGACCACTGCCAGAACAGATCTGAATGTATATAAAGCGCCTTTTGCCATAGATTCAGAGGCTAAGACGCTTGATGATGCGATAGAGAACGCTGATATGTTTTTAGGTTTGAGTGTTGCAGGTGCATTGAGCAAGGAGATGGTAGCTAAAATGGCACCTGAACCTATCATTTTTGCTTTGGCAAATCCCGTACCCGAGATCTTACCCTCTGAGGTGAAAGAGGTACGTGATGATGCGATCATCGGAACAGGACGATCGGATTATCCAAATCAGATCAACAATGTATTGGGCTTTCCTTTTATTTTCAGAGGTGCATTGGATGTACATGCAAAGAAGATCACGGAAGGGATGAAAATGGCAGCAGCCAAAGCATTGGCAGCTTTAGCAAAAGAACCTGTACCTGATTATGTCAAGGCAGCCTATCAAAATGATACGATAGCCTATGGGAAAGAGCATATCATCCCTTTACCTTTTAACAAGGAAGTTTTGGTCTGGGTTGCTTCAGCTGTAGCCCAAGCTGCTCATGAAGAGGGTGTTGCACGGCTAGAGCATTATGATCATGAACACTATAAAGAGCAATTACGATGTATGATTTATGGTTGTCCTGAGAATAAGTGATCCATGAATATAAAATCGTATGTAAACCTGTATGAACTTTTAGCGTTAGATCCCGCTACACAAGAAGAAAACCGTGCGTTTGGTCTAACCCATGTAATGTTGAAGAACAAGCCTGTTGAACAACTTTTAGCATGGACAGAGAAGCATCAATCCAGCTTGAGAAAACCACTTTTATCCGACACTTTTTCTTCCTATCTCTACAGGGTCACATTTGTACTCGTGTTGATTGCATTTGTGTTGGGGATGTTGTCCGGTGTGGCGCTGCTCTCTTACAATGGGCAAGAGCCTGTGAATGTCATCTATTTTATGGCTGTGGCTGTTTTTCTCCCTCTCTTTACAATGTTACTTACACTTCTTTCGATGCTTAGGGCCAGCAGTGCTGAGAATGTTCTGATACACCTTTCGCCAGCCTTTTGGATGGGTAAGATATGGGAATTTTTACCCGGCAGGGTACAAGAACAGATCAAAGGTTTGAAGATCAACCCTTTACTTGCAAACTGGATCATTATTAAGCGTTCCCAGCTCATCGTTCTGTTTTTCTCACTTGGCTTACTCTTGGCACTTTTGGGCGTGATCGTGACCAAGGATATAGCCTTTGCATGGAGTACGACCCTGCAACTCTCCCCTGAGGAATTCCATACTTTTTTACACTTCATAGCATTCCCATGGAGAGAGTTCGCCCCATACGCCGTGCCATCACTTGAGCTCATAGAACAGAGTCAATATTTCAGACTGGGTGATACACTCGATCAAGAGATGATAGCCCATGCATCACAGCTTGGAGAATGGTGGAAATTCTTGGCTTTTTCTACCCTCTTTTATGCTATTTTCTTACGTTTTTGGATATACATCCTTGCTTCTTTTGGATTGAGAAGTGCCGTCAAACAATCGCTTTTTACATTGCATGGAACGACCCAATTGCTTAGAGAGATCAATGAACCTATCATCTCTACACATGCTGAGCAAAAAGAAAAGAGATGGGCCTCGGGAGATGGTAATTATGCTCAGATCGTCAACACATTAGATGCATCTTATGATGGGATACAAGGATGGGCTATACGGCATGATGCACTTTTGGTGTTGGCTGAAAGGTTGAAGATCATTGCACCGGTACATTGTGAAGTCGGGGGTACGAACACGCTTGAAGAAGATACGGAGATCGTTTTTAAAAGTCATGGTGAAATACTTTTGTTCGTAAAAGCATGGGAGCCTCCGACCATGGATTTTGTAGACTATCTCACTGAATTGACCGGAAAAGTCGATAAAGTGATAGTAGTACCCATAGGTACGGTAGCTGATCATTATGAAGCTTCCCCTAAAGAGCTGGATGTATGGGGGAACAAGCTTGCTATGCTTGATAACAGGAAAGTATGGTTAAAAAGATCCGGTACTGAAGAACCAGAAGTGGAGGCAGACAATGCCGAGTCGTAGACAGATCGATGTTGCTCACCCTACATTTGCTGTTGTGGGACACCCGAACAAAGGGAAGAGTTCCATCGTCTCCTCTTTGGCACTGGATGACTCTGTACAGATCTCTGATACACCCGGGACCACCACAAAAAAACGCTCGTTCCCTTTGACCGTGGATGGAAAAGTATTATATGAACTGTATGACACACCCGGTTTTCAAAGGGCACGAAGGGTACTTGCATGGCTGGAAAAACATAAGGTGCCTGCAAATAAAAAATATGAAGTGGTAGAGGCATTTATCGATACACACAGGGAGGATGCGCGTTTTCATGATGAGATAGAACTCCTTGAACCTATCATGGATGGAGCGGGGATCATTTATGTAGTAGACGGTTCTCAACCTTATGGAGAAGAGTACGAAACAGAGATGGAGATACTTCGCTGGACAGGACAGCCTTCCATGGCACTGATCAACCATATTGATGAAACGGATTACAGTGAGGAGTGGAAGAGGGCACTGGAACACTATTTTAAGATGGTACGTACGTTCAATCCCATGCAGTCAGATTTCCAACAGCATATGAGTATACTCGAAAGCATGGCCCAGATGAAAGAAGAGTGGATAGCCCCACTCAAGGCATCGATCAAACTTTTTAAACAGTATCAGGAACAGATGCTTGAGCATAGTGCAGCACTTATTGCGAGCTTGGTATATGACTCTGTCAGTGCTGTAGAAAAACTTCCCTTTGATACCCATAAGGCGAGTGAAGAAGAGAGACAGAAGATCGAAACAGATTATAAAGACCGATTGCGGAATTTGGAAGTGACAGCACAAAAGAAGATAGAAGAGATCTGGAACCATGATCACCTACAAAAAAAAGAAAGGGTGTTCACGTTTGAAGGGATGGATCTTTTTTCAGAAGAGACCGCTTCTGTGTTTGGACTGACACGTAAAGAACTGCTCATTACAGGTGTGACCTCGGGTGCAGTTACGGGTGCAGGGATCGACCTGCTTTTTGCAGGGCATACACTTCTTTTAGGTGGAGCCATAGGGGCATTGGTAGGCGGTACGGGTGCCTATTTCGGTTTCAATGAGCTTGCAGAGGTAAAAGTCTTGGGGCATACTATGGGTCGACGCTATTTAGAGATGGGACCTATGGAAAATAGAAATTTCCCCTATATTTTACTGGGACGTGCGATCTATCATACTATGAAGGTCGCACAAACTTCCCATGCAAAAAGGGAAGTGTTCGATATTGAAATGGATCAGACATTTAAAGAGAAATGGTTGGATGAGAGATCAAGAAAGTCTTTGGAAAAGTACCATCACAAATTCCGTTCAGGAAGTGCCCTGCAGCCGGATGAACTCAACGCGTATGAAACACTCATCAAGCAGATATTAAAGCATGTGATCCATGCCTGAAAAGAATCCTTTTAAACATTTACATGAAGACGACGGCAAACAGGAATGGTCAGGACCTCTGTACTCTAAAACAGTGGCAAAGCAGGTCACTTTAGGGATCTTTGTTGCATTTCTTCTGCTCTTCCCTCATTATGCACCATGGGAACCTGGTTATGCACAGGGGGACTCTTGGGTACAGAGAATATTTACCCTGTATTTTTTTGTAGCCAATCAGACTCTGGGTATTGTGCATGAAGGTGGACATGGTATTTGCTATATCTTACCTTGTCCAGAGTTTTTGACCATGGCCAACGGAACGCTCTTCCAGTTGCTTTTTCCGGGATTGATCGCCTATTATTACTATAGAAGAGGGAATTTTTTTGCTGCACTGATCGCACTATTTTTTGTGGGATTCTCTCTTCAGTACACTGCCTGGTATATTTCTACGGCCCATGAAGGTCGCATACTCCCGGCACATAAATCTTTTTTAGGTGTAGATGCGATCCATGATTTTCACTATATGCTCAGTGTCACGGGGCTTTTAGCGTATGAATCGTTGATCGCGGGTTTCACAAGATTCATAGCCTATCTGATCATGCTTTCAGCTGTGATAGGGATGTTTTTTGAAGCGTTTCCGAATACAAATAAGAAACGTGTAAAGAGGGGACGGCGTCGAGAAAAAAAGACTTTTAAATAAGTTTCTCAATCGCCATCAGTATTGCAGCACTTAAAAATCCACCGGCGATTCCGGCCACTACGTCATCAAGCATCACGCCAAGACCACCTTTAAGTTCTCTGTCTATCCAACCTATGGTTGAAGGTTTCCAAATGTCAAAAAGACGGAATGCTGCAAAACTGAACACAAAAGCCAAGAGTTCGACATAAGGGTAATTCATCGTAGCAGCCGTCGAATAAGCGATCATCAGGCTGAGCCACATACCGGCGGTTTCATCTATAACGATCTGTTGGTGGTCATGGATACCTGTTTTTTGTTCATATTTATTCACTTCAAAGATACCTATAATGGTAATCGCAAGTGTCAGCATAAAAAGTGTTTCCATCCCAAAGTAGTAAAGCAGTGCCACACCTACAGGAAGTGAAGCCAGGGAACCTACTGTACCAGGTGCTTTGGGGCTAAGCCCTGCACCAAAGAATGTGAGAAAAAGTTTTTGTATGGTCATGAGGTCCCTTCCTTTACGTCAGTGATGATGTTTGGTAGAGTTCAATGAGTTTCAGATAGAACTGCTCTTCGCTCTGTTGCTCCAACAGACCTGAACCCGGCATCAAAGAGTAATGCATCTCTTGAAGGTTTTCAAACCTATCGGGGAAAAGTGCTGCAAGGATATTGGCTGAAACCTCTTTTCTTACCAGAATAGAAGGGGGAATAAGTCCTGCCTGTATGAGTTTCATGATAGAGGCTGAGTCATAGTGTACATGGTGATGTTGTCCATGAGGACAGGTCCGCGTACTGACCAGTGTTTTACATGTATCACAATAGACAAGCTCATCGATGGTTTTGATCTCGATATTGATATCCTGGCATCGATCAAAAACAGAACTTAGACGGTTTTTATCATAATAGAGACCCAGTCCGCCATGATTTTTACCCATGACCAGCTGGTTACATCCATAATTCTTCGCTAAGAGCGCATCTAAAATGAGCTCATTATACCCTGCAAAGATATAGGTGTTCTCAAATGGAATGATGAGGACTTTATTGCGGGGTAAGAAGTTATCGACAAAAGTCGTGAGTGCATTATGACGTATATCATAACGAAGCCCTTCAGAGGTAAAAGGTTTTCGTAAAAAGATCACAAGAAGATCGGAATTCGTGATGGCTTCACGGATCATTCTTTCGTGTGCACGGTTTAAAGGGTTCGCTGCAAGCATCATCGATGAGATATGCTTGGCCCCTGTCTTGGTGATCATATTTCTGATACGCTTCATATTGTCTTCTATCAGTGGATAGGTGACAGTATAGTCTCCTGATACAGCTATTTTACCCAGTCTGGATATGGTATTTCTTACACCTGGGTGTGTCGTATCTGCAGTACCATAGATATTCTGTAGACGCTGTATAGGATCGACTTCAAATGTCTCCTCCACGGTGAGTTCACCTACGATATTCCCATCATTGATGAGCGAAACCACTTCATCTTTTTGCAGCGTTTGCAAGGTTTGATGATTTTTTTTACCTTGAGGTGCAAGTATAAAAGAAAAAGGGAAAGGCACACCTTTGTACATTTTGGTCTCATCCACATTCTGAGCCTCTTTTTTATTCATCAGCCTTTCTACAGGAGAGATCAGTCCTGCCTTGACCAAGGCTAGAGTAGAAAGGGCCTCCGTATCGATGTAGAGTGATTTATTTCTTTTTGAATAGACCATATTTCTTCCTTTTCTCCCATAAACTTTTTCTTGAGATCCCTAACTTTTTAGAGAGTTCAGTATCCGGAAATTTGTATTGAAAACTGTTTACAATGAATTTGACATAGTCATCTATGGTCAAGATCTCATTTTGGTCATAGAGTTTAGAGTCTGTGTTGAGCGTGATCGTTTCGAAATCTGACTCCAGTTCTGTAGTACTGCATAGAATGAAATTATACTCCTTGAGCATCTCCAGTAGCGCTTCCTTGTCTGTTTTCTTGAGCTGATGGATCTCGGTAATATAAAGTAGGGCAGAAGGACTGCTTTGCTGTATCTTCTCTTTCCAGTTCTTATCACTTAAAGGGACAAAAGTAAGCAACGTATTTGTCTGTTTTGCATGTTCAAAAACGACCTTGTCTACCAGTCTTTGGTAGTTTGTCTCTATCACAAGCGGTGTTGTGATCTCTGCGATATCAAAGTCCGTTTCGATATCCTGCAGAAGATTCTGCATATACTCTTGATAGAGAGAGGTTTGTTTCTTCAATGATTGATACTCTTTATAATGCTCTATCTTACGCATGAGGTCTTCTAACATAAATGGTTTAACGATATAATCTTTTGCTCCCAGTTTCAGTGGTTCTCCAACCGTATCATTATTGATATAGTTCACCATCAAAATAATGATCTTGTCCTTAAACTGTTTGATCAGCGGTGAAGTGTTCTGCCCCGGCAAATTTGTCGAAAGCAGATAGGCATCACCCTGACTGTTCATTGCCTCTTTAATGGAACTGTATATTTCAGTCACATAGCCATTTTCGTTGAGTTTGGCGGCGATACTCTGCGCCAAATAGAGTTCATTTTCTACAATGATTATCTTCATATGTTTTTCCAATTCAAATAAGTTAAGTTTGCTACGGCGTGTACTGTCACACCCTCTTTACGTCCTACAAAACCAAGTTTTTCAGCTGTTGTAGCTTTGATGTTCACAAAGTTGTCTCTAATACCGAGTAGGGAAGCAAGTGTGGTTCTCATCTCTTCCTTATAAGGCAAAAGTTTTGGTGCTTCAGCCATGATAGTCAGATCCACGTTGCCTATGGCGTAGCCAAAAGAGTTGATCTTTTTGACTGTATCATGAAGCAACACTTTAGAGTCTGCTCCGGCATAAGCCGCTTCCGTATCCGGGTAGAGTTCACCGATATCTCCCATGCCTGCAGCACCCAGAAGAGCATCTATCAGTGCATGGATGGCAACATCACCGTCACTGTGTGCTTTAAAGCCATAGCCAACATCTATCTTGACACCACCTAAGAACATCTCTTTGTTTTTTTCAAAAGGATGTATATCGATGCCAAAACCTGTGAGTGTTTTGGTTGAAGGTGCCTGAAGACACGAGAGTTTTTTCAAATCCTCTATGGTCGTCAGTTTATGTGCATCCACAGAGCCTTCCACAAAGTGTACCTTTTCCCCAAGAGAAGCGATCGCAGAACTGTCATCGGTGAATAGCGTCTCCGTTTCGAGTGCTTTCCTGAGCAATTTTGTAACAGAGAGTTGAGGGGTTTGAATGATCCTTGCCTTCTCCCTGTCTATCGGGGCATTATCCAGATAGAGCGTATCTGCTACAGGGAGTACAGGTACGACACAGGCCCCTTGTTCTTTCGCTTCCATGATGCGTGCTATCATTTCTGACGGGACACAGCATCTGGCAATGTCACTGACAAGTACATACTCTGAAGTTACCTTCTGAAGCGCATTGTTAAGTGACGCCTGTCTGCTCTCTCCCCCTTCTATATAGGTATAGGAAGCAAAATTTTTCATAAGACGTATCTCATCCTGTGTGGATACGATGATGATCTGATCAAAAACAGCACTTTTTTCAAAGTGTTCAGCAACATGTAACCATAAAGGGGTATCCCCAGTATAGAGCCACTGTTTTTTCATCTGCGTTTTAAATCTTGAGGAGCTTCCTGCCCCTAAAAGTATCAAAGTAGTGTTTGACAAGTTTAATCCTAAATATCTATACCGAAGTATAGTATGTATCAAATAGTAACGAATTATACTCATAGAACCCTTTTAGAAGCCTTTAGTCAATATTATCGGACAAATTTACTCTTAATTACAGTAATAGTCGATTTTTTCAATCTAATTTAAGATTCAAGTGGTATAACTCGTATATCATTCACGAAATAAAAATTAAGTTAGGAACAAAGAACATGACACAAGAAAATGTATTAGAAGCGTTGAAGAACGTAACATATCCGGGCTTTACGAAAGATATCGTAACATTTGGTTTTGTCAAAGATATTGTTATCAATGGTGATACTATAGGTTTGACAATAGATATTACATCATCAGCCGATGAGGTAAAAGCACAACTTAGACTTGAAGCGACCAATGAACTCAATAAACTTGGATTTAAAGATGTGAACATCAATATCACTGCACCTGAGGCACCAAAACAAATGTCTAACTCGGTAAGCGGTAAGAATATCGCACCACATATCAAGAACTTTGTAATGGTAAGTTCAGGTAAAGGTGGTGTTGGTAAATCTACTACTTCTGTAAACCTCGCGGTTGCTATGGCAATGCAAGGTAAAAAAGTAGGTCTTCTTGATGCAGATATCTATGGACCGAACATCCCTCGTATGATGGGTGTTGAAGACCAAAAACCGGAGATCCAGGGGAACAAAGCAGTACCATTAAAAGCGTATGGTGTTGAAATCATGTCTATGGGTTCATTGATGGAGCCGGGAACATCTCTTATCTGGAGAGGTTCTATGATCATGAAAGCGATCGAGCAGTTCTTAAGAGATATTCTTTGGTCTGAACTGGATGTACTTGTGATCGATATGCCTCCGGGAACTGGTGATGCACAGCTTTCACTTGCTCAAGCTGTACCTATCACTGCGGGTATCACAGTAACAACACCACAAGAGGTTTCTCTTGATGACAGTAGACGTTCATTGGACATGTTCCAAAAACTTCATATCCCAACTGCGGGTATCATTGAGAATATGAGCGGATTCATCTGTCCTTCATGTGATACAGAGTCTGATATCTTTGGTATGGGTACAACGGAACCGGTGGCTAAAGAGTACGATACAAATGTGATCGCTCGTATCCCGATAGAACCAGCGATCAGAGTAGGTGGAGATACTGGTATGCCGGTAACCTACCATCAGCCTGATTCTGAAACAGCGAAGCGTTACCAGGAAGCTGCATCGAACCTTCTTGCATTTATAGATAAAGTGAATGCTGAAGGTTTAGCAGACAACTCATCAGTACAACCAACGACACCTCCAGGTGTAAGTGCGTGTAGTACAGGAGCGGGAGCATCTTCTGCACCTGCAAAAACTGAGGGTGAAAGCTGCGGAACAGGCTGCGGCTGCCACTAAATCCTCTCATGATATTGCATCTATGACCGGATCGCTTTGCTGCGTTCGGTCATCAATCTTAAAGTATACTCTCTCATTTCACGCATACAATTCAATCAAATCCATCCCATCTAAAACATCTATTTGCAACTTAGTCGCATTTAATAAAGTTTCAGTTATAATCCCGCCATGAAAATAGAAGAACTGATCAAAGATAAAAATATCAAGCTTACCACTGCAAGAGTCAAACTTTTAGAGATATTAAAAGAAGCGGACAGACCTCTATGCTATGAAGAGATCAAAAATGACATCTCTATGGATAAAGCGACTTTTTACAGAAATATTTCCAAGTTTGAGGAAGAGGGTCTATTGAATGCTTTTGAATCCAATGACAAAAAAAGATACTTTGAGGTCCGACTTAATCCACATGCACATTTTGTTTGTGTAGAGTGTAATAGTGTTGAGTGCATTCAAAATATTGATATCACATTGCCAAAGTATGAAATTAATAATGTAATTATCAATGGTACTTGTCCATCATGTTTGGCATCAGTTTAATCTATAGATAGTGAAACACTTTATTTAATCTGATCATACAAAGGGGGGGACAATATTTATGAAACTAAAACACTCTGTGAATTTACTACTTATTGCTCTTTTTGTATGGGCATCCCAGAATACAATACTTCACTTTCAGCATTATGAGATGGGAGAAGTTTCAGAATGTAATGTCTGTGATACTTCCCATAAGATGAAGCTGTATCAACATACCAGAGATCTGGTTGTAATGAATGAGAATCTTGCTGTCATAGTAAGAGAAGAAGTCGAAAAGGTTCTTGTCAATGCAAGGTTTGACTATACAGATGTACCACAATTAAATCAGATCGATATTGTCAAACATTCACAATATCCTGAAAGATTCATAGCACTAGGGTTTAATGCGACTGCCCCTCCTGTCTATTTTTCATAATCAAAAACTAATTCAACCAAAACCATTTTAACAACAAAAAATTAATAATTAAGGATAATAGACTATGAAAAAAATAGTATTAACAAGCATGCTGTGTGCCGGCATGGCTTACGGTGATATCGCACAACTTTTAGAGGAAGAAAAAAGAACATTTGACAATTCAAAATATATTCCGGATATCTCACTTATTACGGATGTCTCTTATGTAGACCGCAGTATCAAAGACGATGAGCTCTCTCATCTCGGACTTCCCGGTATCGCACATGGTCTTTTTGCAGAGCATGCACACGGTGGGAGTAATGAAGCTACCTATAACGCGAACCAGGGATTTAATTTTAACTATGCAGAGCTGATACTCTCAAGCAGTGTGGATCCGTTTTTCAGTATGGATGGTACGTTTCACTTCAGTCAAGAAGGTGTCGAAGTTGAGGAGGCTTATTTTACCTCGACTGCATTGGGACATGGACTAAGATTAAGAGGTGGTAAACTTCTTTCAAATTTCGGTTATGTCAATGCACAACACCATCACTACTGGGATTTCGGGGATATGCCGCTCGTCTATGAGTCATTTTTGGGAACGCATGGAATCAACGAATTGGGCGCCCAGCTTCAGTGGACAGCACCCACACCGTTTTATCTCATGGCAGGATTTGAAGTATTGCAAGGTGAAAATGAACAGATGTTTGGCAACGAATCAATCGAACTGGAAGATGTTTGGGCGAGTGTAGGAGAAGAGCACATTGAGGGTACAGACGCACCATCACTTTATGTAGGATATGTGAAATCTTCGTTTGATATTGGCGATACAACGATCTTCGGTGGCCTCTCTTACGCACAGGGAGATTCACTTATAGACCATAGTGAGGATGAAGAAGCACCCCATGTATTGAAAGGTGATGGGAAACTTTACGGTGCTGATCTGGTAGTGTTGTATGCATTAGACTCTTACCGTTCTTTTAAATGGCAAACCGAGTGGTTAAGCAGAGAGCTCGATGGCACACAATATACGCCATCAGCATCTTCGGATATCAATAAAAAACAGAGCGGTCTCTATTCTCAGCTGATCTATACCCATGACAAGAATTGGAGAATGGGTGTGAGGTATGATACAATATATCAAAATGACATTACAAAGGATGGTGTTGATATGAATGAAGTTGATGACTTTAATAAGTACTCTGCCATGATCGAATACCATACGAGCGAGTTTGCACGTTTCAGACTTCAGTATAACCGGAATGAAGCGATGTACAATGAAGATGGTCTGAGACAAAACCTAGATACTATCATGTTACAGGCAAATATTGCTATCGGTGCGCACGCGGCACATGCTTTCTAATATGAAAAAGATACTTGCTTTACTGGCACTTCTGCCTTTGACTTTGTTCGCGCAACTCAATATAGCGGTGAGTTATCCCTTTATTGGTGCATTGACACAAACCATAGGGGGAGAAGATGTCAAGGTAACGGTTTTGGCAAAAGGAAAGTGGGACCCTCACTTTATCATTCCCCGTCCTTCACTCATCAGCAAAATGAGAAATGCAGATGCAATGATCATGAACGGCGGGCAGCTTGAGATCGGCTGGCTTCCGCCGATCATCAATCGTGCAGGTAACCCTAAAACCATGCCCAATACGAAAACATTCTTAAATCTTTCGCACCACATAAAGCTTATCAACAAGCCAAGCAGTGTCGACAGAAAACATGGTGATATTCACCCTGACGGAAATCCGCATTTTCATATCAGTCCGAAAAATATCTTGCTTCTGGCAAAAACCATAGAGGAGTTTCTTAGCAGTATAGATGCAAAAAACAGTGATAGGTACAAGAAAAACTATCAGGATTTCTCCAAGGTTTGGCAACGGAAAATGGCGCTTTGGAAGAAGAAAATGAGAGATAAAAAGGGCTTGAAGGTCATTCAGTTTCATGATAATCTTGCCTATTTCAATAAAGAGTATGGGCTTGTGAACATAGGAA
>JBNLDB010000002.1:0-20737 GCA_050304115.1 Sulfurovum sp.
TATACGGCATCTGCCCCATAGTTCAGAGCGATCTTCATCTTCTCCAGGTTACCTGCCGGTGCTAAAAGTTCTACTTTATTTTGATCTGTCATCTTTTGCCTAATAGAATTTATTTGGTTCTTATTTTATCCTATTAGTGGTAAAAAACAGTTTTT
The DNA here is from genome assembly GCA_050304115.1 of Sulfurovum sp. Taxonomy (GTDB): domain Bacteria; phylum Campylobacterota; class Campylobacteria; order Campylobacterales; family Sulfurovaceae; genus Sulfurovum. The sequence goes on from JBNLDB010000002.1 coordinate 156, forward strand.
ATGCTAAAATCAGCCTATGAGAATAGATATACACAATCACACAACACGCTGTAACCATGCTGAAGGTACTGTGGATGAATACATCCAAAAAGCCATAGAACTGGGGATAGATATTTATGGGTTTTCTGAACATGCGCCTATGGATTTTGATCCCCACTACCGTCTTGCATTTGAAGAGATGCAAGCCTATACCGACGATATTTTAGGTGCCAAAGAACGGTACAAAAATCATATCAATATCCTGTTCGGTTATGAAGTGGATTACCTCCCGGGTCATATGGATGATAGGGTTTTACATGCAAAAGTCGACTACCTTATAGGTTCCGTACACTTCATCGACAAGTGGAGTTTTGACAATCCTGAATTCATCGCAGGATGGAAGAACAAAGATATAGATGAGATTTGGCAAGCCTATTTTGAAGCCACTGAAGCGATGGCAAAATCCGGGAAATTCGACATCGTTGGACACCTTGACCTCATAAAGGTATTTAAGTTCATGCCAAAAAAAGATGTAAGACTCCTGGCAAAAAATTCACTTCAGGCCATTAAAAAGTCCAATATGGTCCTGGAGGTCAACACTGCCGGTCTTCGAAAACCTATAGGAGAACTCTATCCATCGCGCGCACTACTTGAAGAAGCCTATGCACTTGATATCCCTATTACCTTCTCTTCTGATGCGCATGCTGTGGAGCAGATCGGGTTTGGATATGACATTGCATCAGCACAGACAAAAGATATCGGCTACACAAAAGCTGCTACTTTTAGAGGGCGAGATCGACAATTGGTTATTTTTTAAGCACAACCACTGATATAACTAATTGATTTATGGATACAATATAGAAAATTTTAATTTAGGAGTAGTTACATGGGTAAATTTGTTAACAACACAGATGAGTTTTATAAGTATTGTGAAGAGAATGAGGTAGAGTTTGTAGACTTTAGATTTACAGACATTAAAGGTGCATGGCATCATATCAGTTACAGACTGCATGCTGTACCAGCTGATATGTTGGAGAATGGTCTTCCATTTGATGGTTCATCTATCGAAGCATGGCAACCTATTCATAAATCAGATATGCTTCTTAAGCCAGATGTTGAGACAGCATTTCTTGATCCGTTCACTGCAGACAGTACAATTATCGTAATCTGTGATGTGTATGACATCTACAAAGGTCAAATGTATGAAAAATGTCCAAGATCGATCGCTAAAAAGGCACTTCAATACCTTGATGAAGCAAACATCGGTGATGTAGCATACTTCGGTCCAGAAAATGAGTTCTTCGTTTTTGATAACGTTGAGTTCAGAGATGATATCAACTCTGCATACTACAAAGTAGATACTGAAGAGGGTGGTTGGAACTCAGATACAAAAATTGATGCAGGAAACTTGGCTCACAGACCAGGAACGAAAGGTGGTTATTTCCCGACAATGCCAACTGACTCTATGGTAGACCTTAGAGCTGAAATGATGCTCATCATGGAAGAGATCGGTCTAGATGTAGTACTTGGTCACCACGAAGTTGCACAGGGTCAAGGTGAGATCGGTGTCAAGTTCGGTACACTGGTTGAGGCAGCAGATAACGTACAAAAGTACAAATATGTAGTTAAAATGGTAGCTCACCTTAACGGTAAAACAGCTACATTCATGCCTAAACCACTCTATGGTGACAACGGTAACGGAATGCACGTACACCAGTCTATCTGGAAAGACGGTAAAAACCTTTTTCTACACACAAGGTGAGTACGGTAACCTAAGTAAAACGGCACTTGACTACCTAAGCGGTGTATTTAAGCACTCAGATGCAGTTGCAGCAATTACAAACCCAAGTACAAACTCATATAAGAGACTTCTCCCAGGATTTGAGGCACCATCTATCTTAACTTACTCAAGCCAAAACAGATCGGCAGCGTGTCGTATCCCATATGGTGCAAGCGAGCCGGCAGTAAGAATCGAGACAAGATTCCCAGACTCAACTGCATGTCCATACCTTGCATTCTCTGCACTTCTTATGGCTGGTATCGATGGTATCAAAAACGGTGGATACGACATCGTTGGGCCAATGGATGAGGATCTTTTCGAACTGAGCCTTGATGAGATCAGAGAGAAAAAGATCCCTCAAATGCCACACACGCTTAGAGAAGCTATTGAAGGACTTATCGCTGATAACGATTTCCTTAAACCGGTATTTACGCAAGACTTCATCGACACTTACCAACACTACCAGTTCGAAAGACAGATCTGGCCAGATGAAGGTAGACCAACTGCATACGAGTATATTACAACTTACTCTTGTTAATCTTTCCTTTCGGGCAGAAGGCCCGAAAGTACTTTTTCCCTTCAAAACCTATCTACACATTTCAATTTTAAATCCTTTTGGATGTATGTTTTTGTTTATCTTTTTCATCCTATGACAACCCTTGTGAAACATTTTATATGATTTTCTATCGAAGAGATATTTTTTCCATTCAAGACACTTTAGATATACTCATACAGATTGATAGACACAATAGCTGGATACTTTGTGCTTCTCATAAGCACAAGTTTATCATAAGACACGTAGTGAAATTTCGGCTTATTCCGGAGTAAAAAATGACATCAAAAACCGTTGATACAAATACAAATCAAGCTCCAAGCCCTTACCTCTGGTTTGCTTTGATCTTCGTATATCTCTTCATTCCATTGATTCTTCTGCTCTGCGGAGGAGATTTTAACTGGTGGCAGGCCTGGGTCTATGCCGTTCTGATTTTTCTTTCCGGTATAGGCGGTCGATTTTTGGCAGAAAAGCGGCATCCGGGAATTCTGGTAGAACGGGCTGCCTCTGAAAGGACTCTGAATGCAAAACCATGGGATAAAGTGCTTTCCCCACTGATGGCGATCAGTCTCACCTTCCCCCTTGTTATCGTCGCAGGGCTTGATCACCGCTATGGGTGGACACCTCTGTTTTCAATATGGCTCAACATCCTCGGTCTCGTTCTCATCGCACTTGGATATGCATTTGCCTCATGGGCCTTAATAGAGAACCGTTTTTTTTCCAGTACAGTGCATATCCAAACGGATCGGGGACATTCGGTCTGCGATAGCGGCCCTTACCGGATCGTACGACACCCAGGCTATGCAGGGAACCTTCTGGCACTTCCAGGTATTGTTCTTGCTTTCGGATCATTGTGGACATTGATTCCAGTGGTGATAGCTATCATCATTGCTCTTATAAGAACAGAGTTGGAAGACAGAACCCTTCAAGAAGAATTGGTAGGATACAAAGAGTATATACAACAGGTACGGTATAAATTAATTCCTGGAATATATTAATTTGTGAACATATTATCAAGCTCTTCAACCAAATGAGACCAATAAAAAACCTTATAAAATATGACTTTATAAAGTTGCACATTGTTCTTTATCTTGAAAAGTATGTAGAACTAGTGTGTAAACAGCTTCTTCTCTTCCTCTTTCCTAAAGAAAGTAAAATAGGCCCAGAGTGTCGTCCCATAGATAAAGATAGAGAGCATCACCACTCCGGTAGTGACCACTTCAAAAAGCTCTTTATACGCAAATGATGCAGGGATCATATGGACAAGGATGATAGACAATGCCCCTTTCATCCCGGAGAATGTGAGAATGAACCATCCCTCAAATCCCACTGGCTTGATCTGTTCGAGTTTACTGCCCCAAAAAGCGAATTTTGCCATAGATATCGCACGGATCAATGTGGTAATGAGGAACATGGCAAATATCTCTACTTTATACTCCCAGAACTTCTCAAGACTTACCATCTCCGCCAGTACAAAGAAGATCATGACTGCCGAAATATACCCGAACTCTTTGGCCATCTCATAAATGTATTCCATACGTTCAGAGGTGGTCGAATCGATCCCATCCAGGCGAAGCTTCTGTAGGAATGTTTTACTCTTTTTGGCTTCCTCTTCATCTAACGTCTTCATATCCATATCGATCCAAGCCTTGGTGGCGATGATGGCCGTGATCAATGTCAAGATACCACTGACATGAAAATGCTCAGCTACCACATAGGCAAGATAGGCTTCGATGATAAACACAAAAAGCTCTCCTCTCTTATCCTCGATCAGTTTCATCAGCATATAGAAGAGATATCCAAATCCTATCCCGATCCCCATACTCACTGCGAACACACGAAGTGCATCCATGGTCGCTTCTCCTGCATCTATCGTACCGCTCATCATCCATGGCAATCCTATGAAGAAAAAGGCGATGACCGCAGTGGCATCATTCCCCAAAGATTCACCCTCGATCAACACTTTGATATCATGCCCGATCCCTTTAAAACGGGAAAGTACCGACTGTACACTTACCGCATCGGTAGCCATATTGATCGCAAAGAGTGAGACATACGCACCAAGTGTAAGCCCTTCAAATATCCCGAAGTAGTACATACTTGCACCCGCGGTGATAGAGAGAGCCACCGCGATCACTGCCAGATAGAAGATACTCCAGCCGTGTTTTTTAATGTCGCTAAAATGCAGATGCAGAGCATCACCCATAAAGATCAGAGGGATACAGAACAAGATGATCGTATCAAAATAGTGCGGCAGATCTATCGGTACGGCCATAGGTATATAGGTGTAGATCGTATAAGAACCGATAAGCAGTAAAAATACTGAAGGTATTTTCAATCGGTTCGCCAGGGCATCTGACAATACGACCAGTCCCAGTATAGTGATAAGTATGATCTCCGGTGCGAAACTATGCATTTGAACCCTCCAATAACTTTTTCATCTCTTCTAAATTTCTATAGCCTTTTTGGCATACCATATGTCCCTCCTCGTCAATCACAACGACCGATGGAAATGCATTGGCTCCCATGGAGCGTGCTTTTGCAAAATCATGTTCCATCAGAAGCTGGGCTCTGTTACTTTCAAAGAATGTTCTAAATGCGCTTTGATCTGATGCTGACCTGCGAAGTAAACGGGTTAGATTATCTAGGTTTGTAATGTCTTCGCTTCTGGTATAAAATGCCTCTTGTATCGTATGCAGATAAGAAAAAGCACTCTGTGTTCCGTACAATTCCCTTACAGTTATCACTGCTTTGCATGCAGGGTAGGTATCGTAGTCAAAAAATTCTTTTTCAAATAAACGCTCTGAAAAGGCTTGTCCTGTGCGCTGTGAGACCTGTACCCAGTGCTCTTTTAGATACGCTTTTGCACTCTCATTCCAGGGCATTTCATCTTTGGTGCGTAAACCTCCTAAAACCAGTGAGAATGTATACTTATCATGAAAAACCGTACGCAGTTCTTCGATCACAGGTGCAAACCCCCAACACCATGAACACATAGGGTCAAGTACAAAGATCAGCTCTTTTTGCATGCTAGAACAAAGTACCGCTGTCGTTGGAAACAGGTGTTAAAGGTACTTTTCGTTTAGGATGTAGAGGGTCCTCTTCTTCAACCGTCTCTTCTGGAGAAACCGGGTCTTCATCGATATTGATCATCGGTGCAAGGCCTATCTCTCCCTCATCAGGATTGTTATCTTCTGTGATCTCTATCTCTTCTGCCAAAAGCTGATCATATCCATCATAGTTTTGTACCCTTCTTTTATGACTGTCAGGCAGCGGAGAATCTTGCGTGTAGAGTTCTGACTTACCCTGATACTCGCCTCTAAACACACCTTCTGGTATATCAAAGGTTCGCTTCGTATCCGGATACAACTCTAATAGTTTCTTATAGTAGAAAGAAAATGCAGGTGCAGCCAGTGCACCCCCTGTCGCTCCTCGTCCTATACGTGAATTGTCATCTCGACCGAACCAGACAATGGTTTCAATGGTTGGGGAGTATCCGCAGAACCACGCATCGATATTGTCGTTGGTCGTTCCCGTCTTTCCTGCAAGTTCTATGCCATCTACTCTTGCGTTTCTACCTGTACCTCTTTTTACGACATCCATCAGAACATCGGTCATCAGATACGCCTGTTCAGGTGTGGTAAAATCTTCTATCTCTTTAGGGCGTGTTTCATAGATCACTGCACCCTCTTTAGAGATGATCTTGCTTACAAGTCTTGGTTCGATCATGTGACCTTCATTGGCAAATACAGAAAAGATCTGTGCCATTTTCAATGGACTTAAGCCAAGATTACCCAGGGCAATGGACATATCTCTGGGAATATGCGGCACATCCAAAAATGCCAATCTTTTACGGATCGTACTCACTCCGATATCCGCTACCAGGTTGATCGTCGCAAGGTTACGCGAATGGACCAATGCTTCTCTTAATGGGATAAACCCTTTAAAGTCATGCTCATAATTCTTAGGTGCCCATATCTTGGGTTTTCCCTGATAGTAATACTGGAAAGTCCGTGCCAGGTCTGTCAAAGGACTGGCGGGATTGTACCCCATATCCAAAGCAGTCTGGTAGATAAACGGTTTAAAGGCGGATCCGGGCTGACGCTTTGACTGTGTCACACGGTTGTAGGCAGACTTTTCATAATCAGCCCCGCCTACCATCGCTAAAATATCACCCGTTTTACTCTCCACTGCTACAAAAGCAGTATTCAGTGTAGAAGTTTCCGCTTTCTCATTATATTTTTTGAGTGCTTTCTTGTAGGCAAAATCCACTGCCTCTTTGGCAATGGCCTGTTGTTTCATATCTATGGTCGTATAGATCTCATACCCTCCGGTACGTATATCACCCAATTTCCCTTTAAATCGTCTCAGTACTTCGTCTACAATACCAGGTGCGATGTTTTGCGTTAAAGAGGTCTTGTAAACTTCAGGAGATTCTTTCACTGCTTTAAGATAATCACTTTTCGTGATCCACCCTATGCTTTTCATACGGTAGAGTACATTGTTGGCACGGTCCAAAGCACGTTTGTAGTGTTTAAGCGGATTGTAAAAACTCGGTGCATTCGGTAAACCGACCAAAATGGCCGCTTCTTTGAGTGTCAATTCATTGAGTTCTTTATGAAAGTATCCGTTTGCCGCGGTTTTAACACCAAAGTAGTTATTTCCATAGGATATCTCATTGAGGTATCGTTCAATGATATCCTCTTTGCTTAACTCATGTTCGATCTTCAGTGCTAAAATAGCCTCTTTGATCTTACGTGCAATCTTCTTTTCGTTGGAAAGTATTTTATTCTTGATGAGCTGTTGGGTCAGGGTACTTCCACCCTCAACAAACGCACCTGCCTTGATATCTTTGACTATCGCCCTGAGGATCGCATCCGGATTCACTCCATTGTGTTCAAAGAACTGCGTATCTTCCATGGCTACAAGTCCTTCGACAAGTACCCCCGGGATTTCATCATAGCGTGCATAAAGACGGTGTTGATCTTTAAACACATAGGCAAGTTTTTCACCGTTTCTGTCATAGATGATAGAAGAGGTTTCCGGCTTATAATTGATGAGTTTATCGGCATCCAAAGAGATCTCTTCATAGGCATAAATGAACGCTGCAGTCAATGCCACGCCAAATAGCATTGCCAAGATAATGGAACCTTTTACTAAACTATTGAACACACAGACCCTTTATAATATATACATTTTTATATTTTTAATGGTTATTGTACCGTGTTATGGCTAATGAGTGCTAAAGCATGTCTGATCTTTTGTACAGGGACACCCAGATTCAGTATCACTCTGATGATCGGTTTTTCCACTGTAGGCTGGCGTATGGCACCCACCAGATACCCTTGGGCCATCAATCCTTTCTGAACGAATAAGGCATGTTCATTACTCGGCATCTCAATAGGTACGATGAGACTCTGACACTCGATTCCCAACTGTTTTCTTACCGCTATCTGCCGCTCCAGGATCTTTTTCGTATATTTTTCTGCTTTTTTACGTATATGTTCAACATTGACCAATGCCAGGGCTGTATCGAATACAGAAGGTGCCGTAGAGTAGATGATAGGTTTGGCTCTGTTCTCCAAGAAACTGATCACATTTTTGGAAGCCAGAATATAGGCACCATAAGAACCATAGGCTTTCCCCAATGTTCCCATCTTGATATGTCTTTCATTGATCCTGATGCCGTAATACTCAAAAATACCCAAAAGGTTGGTTCCAAGTACGCCTGCACTGTGTGCTTCATCTACGATAAGCAGTGCTTTGGCTTCATCCGCAATATCAAAGATCTCTCTCTTGCAAAGATCTCCACCCATGGAGTAGACACCTTCCACTGCAATGATCTGTCTTTTGGCCGGATGTGCCGCTAACTTTGCTCTGAGATCCTCTGCATCATTATGTGCAAAGGTAACCACCCTGTCTCCCAAAAGCTGAGAAGCCATCACGCCAGAAGCATGGTACTCCTCATCCATGAAAAGCATATCTCCTTTACGTACCAGTGCTTCAATGAGTGCCATGTTCGCAAGAAATCCAGAACCGACTACAAGCCCCTCTTCAAAACCGTTATACTCTGCCATGGTCATTTCAAAGATCCTGTGTATAGGATGATAGCCGTTCACCAGCATACTGGCTTTGGAGCTGACCGTTTCATATTCATTGACCAGTTTGACAGCTTTTTTGAACTGTTTTTTATTGAGTGACAAGCCCAGATAATCATTGGAAGCCAGATCATCCAGTCTGTCATCATAGAGTTTACGCTCTCTGAAACGTCCCGATTTTTTGAGGGCTTTTAATTCATTTTCATACATATTGATTTTTCACCTTTATCCATGGCAATAGTGTTTCCACTTGCAGTCCCATTGCCGTACTCTCATAACCATCTACGGATTTGATGTACTTCTTGCAAAAACCTTCGACCATACATCCTCCTGCTTTACCCTGCCACAATCCGCTCTCAAGATATCTCTCAAGATCCTCTTCTTCAAACTTTGAAAAATGATAATGCGTTGCAGAGATATCTGAAAAAGAAAGGCTTTTTGACCGATAATGGGCAGAGGAGATGATAGAGATGGTCGAACCGCTTTGTATGTTCAGGATGCGTCTTGCATCTTCTACGTTTTTAGGTTTTCTCAAGATCGTTCCATCCGCAGCTGCGATGACCGTATCTGCACAAAGCAGAGGTGTCTCAAGCCCAAACTCACGCATGGCTGCATCGAGTTTTCCTTTACTTGCAGTGTAGACAAAATCTTTTGCAATGGGTGTAGTGATCTGTTCTTCGTCATACGCTACTGATTTTTGCATAAAATCGATGCCAAAGTTATGGAGAAGCAACGCCCTGCTTTCAGAAGATGAACACAAATAGATCATTACAATCCTCTAAGAGATACACCTAACCCTAATGCTAAGATCCCTAACACGATATTGATGGGTAGAAGTAAATTTGGGATGAAACTCATCTGTGCTTTGGCAAGTGCAACTTCCCCTTGAGAAAACAGCTTCCATGCTTTTGCTCTTTTGATATACATATAAGTGTAATTGACTGCCATGATCGTCCAGATGATCTCTTTAGAAAGGAAGATCGATTTTAGATCACCATGGTGTCCGCCAGTTGCTATTGCCATGATCAAACCTGTAACAAACAGGATCGCAATAAAAAGCATGACAAGGTTAAAGAGTCTGCCTGTGATCTGCAGGGTGATACCCAATCGCTGTTTGGGGACCAGCATGGAAGACTTTACATCGTTTTCCAACATCTCTGCAGCGGTCACGCCGCCACGCTGAATGACAGGGTGTACTGCCACACGGATCGCGATCATACCGCCTACCCAGATAAAAGCAGAGAGTACATGTAAAAAAACGATCAAATATCCATAATTACCAAAAAATTCTGTCATCTTAGTTTCCGCCTTCCAACACTTCGCTCAAATAGACTTTTGCCTCTTCCAGTGCCGTAGTGACCTTGCTCGGATCTTTTCCGCCTGCCTGTGCAAAGTCAGGACGTCCACCGCCTCCTCCGCCAACGATCGGCGCGATCGACTTGATCCAGTCACCTGCTTTGATCGGTGTATTTTTAGAACCTGCTGCAAGCATTACTTTGTCACCTTTTTTCATAAAGAGCATGACCGCTATCTTCTCATATTTGTTTTTGATCTCATCGATCATTGTTTTAATATCACCGTTTTCCACTTCCTCCACGATGACATTCACACCATTCACTTCAACCGGGCTCAACTCTTTTTGAGAAATGCTCATGGCTGAAGCCAATTCACCCTTGAGTGTTTTTACCTGCTCTTTGAGTTTAGCGATTCCTGCCATCGGGTTTTGATTCTTGAGCTCTGATTTGATCTCATTGAGTTCATCCCGTAATGCGTTGACCGCTTCTCTTGCAGCATTGCCGCAAACAGCCTCTATACGTCTTACACCGGCACTTACACCACTCTCTTTAGTGATCATGAAAAGACCTATCTGCGCAGCATTTTCCACGTGTGTACCACCACACAACTCTATAGAGTCTCCGGCAAAACTTACGACACGTACTTCATCGCCATACTTTTCTCCAAAGAGTGCCATCGCACCCGAGTTTTTCGCATCTTCGATAGACATCACTTCCGTTTTTCCCGGGATGGCTCTGGAAATTTTATCGTTCACCCATGCTTCCACTTTGGCTATCTCTTCAGCAGTCATCGCTTGCGGGTGAGAGAAGTCAAAACGCAGTCTTTTGTCATCATTGAGTGAACCCGCCTGTGCGATATGGTCTCCCAGGATCTCTCTAAGCGCTGCATGAAGCAAGTGTGTTGCAGAGTGGTGTTTTTCTATCTCGGCACGACTGTTATCTACCACAGCCTCTACCTCATCACCCACACTCAACTTCCCTTTAACTTCTGAAAGGTTCATCTCTAAGAACTTTCTTGTATCCAGTACTTTTATATCGTTGTTAAGTGTTCCGGTATCACCTGTCTGTCCACCTGACTCGGCATAGAATGGTGTTTTGTCAAGCAGCACCCATCCTTTACCGTCAATGCGCTCTACCTGGTTAAAGTCCTCATCCAGCAGAGCCAACACTTTTGCACTTGCAGTCGTACTCTCATAACCGACAAATTCATTGACATCAAAGGCTTCTTTCAATGCTTTAAAGTCACCTGTCTCTGCAGCATCACCTGTACCTTTCCAGTTGGCTTTGGATTGTGCCTTTTGTGCTTCCATCTTTGCATCAAATGCATCGATATCCAGCTTGATATTTTTCTCACGAAGCATATCTTCCGTAAGATCAAGTGGGAAACCATACGTATCATAGAGTTTAAAGGCTACTTCACCATTGAAGACATCAGAAGTATTGGTCAACTCTTCATTAAAGAGTTTGATCCCTGCTTCGATCGTATCAAAGAAACGCTCTTCTTCCATCTTCATGGCTGTTTTGATCGCTTCAGCTCTATCCGGCAGATAGTCATACTGCTCACCCATCTGCTTGATCAAAGTATCCACCAACTTGTACATGAACGGTTCACGTAATCCAAGCAGGTATCCATGACGAATGGCACGACGCATGATACGACGAAGTACATATCCACGTCCCTCTTTGTCAAAGTTCACACCCTGAGCAAGCAGGAATGAACAAGAACGTAAGTGATCTGCAATCACACGGTAAGAAGCCGAGTTAGATGCTTCATAATCATAAGGTGTCCCTACAAGTTCACCGATCTTCTCCAAGAAAGGCATGAAGAGTGAAGAGTGGTAGTTGTTGAGTTTACCTTCTTTGATCGCAACGACTCTCTCCAGTCCCATACCTGTATCGATACTAGGTTTAGGCAATGGGGTGAGCGTACCTGTTTCATCACGGTAGTACTGCATGAATACCAGGTTCCAGATCTCTAAAAATCTATCACCCTCTCCGCCCATTTTGTCTTCTGGACCATTAAAGTGCTCTTCACCCTGGTCATAGAAAATCTCAGAACAAGGACCACAAGGGCCCGTGTCTCCCATCTGCCAGAAGTTATCGGCATCCCCAAAACGCAAAATACGGTCTGCGGCTATATGCTCCTTCCATAGCTCTTCAGCCTCATCATCACTCGTATGTACGGTCACCCAAAGCTTTTCTACAGGAAGGTTCAGATACTTCTCGCTCGTGATGAACTCCCATGCATAGGCAATGGCTTCTTTTTTGAAATAATCTGCAAAAGAGAAGTTCCCCAACATTTCAAACAATGTATGGTGGCGTGCCGTGTAACCGACATTGTCAAGGTCATTGTGCTTTCCACCCGCTCTTAGACAGGTTTGTGAAGAGGTAGCACGAGGTATCTCAGGGATAGGTGCTTCACCGGTAAAGATGTTCTTAAACTGTACCATACCTGCGTTGGTGAACATAAGTGTCGGGTCGTCCGGTACGAGTGGTGAAGATGGGATGAGCTGATGCCCTTTACTTTGAAAAAAGTCTAGAAATTCTTTTCTGATATCCATGATAAAATGATCCTAAAGTTGTGTTGTATAAATTGAGGGTATTTTAGCTAAATTGTGGTTATTTAGAGGTAAAGAGTGAAATTTAGCAGGACTATAGGTTCTATTTCAGGACCTATAGTCTTACTGTGGATAGGTTGAATCATATCATACACAATAATTGTGTGAGATTCGTGTCTTCAATACGGCTGTTTTTCACGAACTACTGCTCCATCTCATCTCAATAGATATCAAACAGTGTACATCCATCAAACTGACTTCCATCTTCAATGAAACCATTAAAATCTAAGAGCGGGTCATAACTTGTAGTACCTGATGAAAGAATAGCACCATCTTTAACGCATTCAAAATAGATACCGTTTATACCTGCATCCGTAAATGGATCATTATCATATTCAATAAACAGATCATCTACAATACCGTTTGTCACTAGATCAAAATTACAATTATCTCCAACAATGTCAAATGTAAATGCACCTTCAAAATTAGTGACGCCACTGAAACCACTGTCACAATGATAAATGATACCACTTACACCATTACCAAAACCATCTGTAATAAAATATGTTTCGGGTGTTGGTCCATCATCCCCACCACCGCCACAACCATTCAACGCCACAACAGATACTACAGAGAGTAAAAAGATTATAAACTTTTTCATTATCGATCCTTTTCCTTTTTATTTAATCCATAGTACCTTATAATCGTGTCAGATTTGTGTCAATAACTTAGCGATCTTTTCACTGCCCTTCTTCTCAACGATCTCCATCAGCCCTCTGCTTTTCTCTGCCAGATTCTCATCTAAAAGTGCCAAGACTTTTTGAGTCTCTATCTCCTCTTCCCTCATGATCCATGCAAGATCTTTTTCGACCAGGAATTGTGCATTATAAAACTGGTGGTCACTCGCAGCATACGGGTAAGGGATGAACAAAGTAGGCAGAGCCGTGGCCGAGAGTTCCCAGAGTGTGGAAGCACCCGAACGTGCTATGGCAAGATCCGCTTCTTTCATATACTCTGCCAGTTGTGTCGTAAAACCAAACACTTCTGCTTCTATACCCAGCTCATCATAGGCTTTTTGTACCTCATCGATGTTCTTTTGACCGGCCTGATGGATGATCTTGATCCCTCTCTCTTTGAGTTGGGGTGCTATCTTCAATGCCAGTCTGTTGATAGCCTTTGCCCCTTGAGACCCGCCAAGAAAGATGATCGTCCCCACCTTGTCTCGTATGCGTGCATTATCGAAAAATACCTGCTTGATCGGATAGGCTTTGATAGGACTCTCTTCAAGATATGAAGAGATAAATGCTGCGGCGTGGGATTTGAGCAGTTTGTTAAGTGAACCCAAGGCGGCATTTTGCTCATGGATGACCAACGGTATACCCAGGATCTTGGCTGCAAATGCAGTGGCCGCAGCAGAGAAACCACCTACAGAAAAGACCACTTTGGCTTGATGTTTTTTCAACAGTTTGATGGCCTGCATCGTTGCCTTGAACATCATAAAGAGTGATTTGATTTTACCTAAAGCCCCCTGGTTTACCACACCACGTGTCTCAAAAAAGTATTTATAGGCAAAGTCATCATCCTCTTCAAACCATTGCTTGTCCTGTCCTTTGGTGGAGCCGATATAGATAAGTTCTTCCTCTTTGAGGTGCTCTTTCACCGCTTTAATGATGGCCAAATGTCCGCCCGTACCACCGCCCGTCATCACAATACTCATCGCATTCTCCCTTTAGCATCTCTAGGTACCTTCTTAGAGACCATCAAAACCATACCTATGGCGATGCATGAAGCCCATATATGTGACCCGCCATAACTCAAGAATGGTACGGCGATCCCTTTAATAGGAGTGATCCCGGAGATACCATAAGAGTTAAGGATAAATGCCAATGAGATCAGCAGCCCTACCCCTATGGAAAAAAGATAATACATAGGGTTTTTTACTTTTGAAGCGATCTTGAAAATACGAAATACTATGAACAAGATAGTCAGTGTCACTAAAAAGAGGCCTAAAAATCCTAACTCTTCCGTGATACCTGCCAGGATAAAGTCTGTATGGACTTCACTTAAATAGCCCAGTTTAAACTGACCATTGCCCAGCCCTTGTCCCCAGAAACCGCCGTTATAAATGGCATTGAGAGAATTGGATATCTGGTAGGGCTCTTTTCCTGCTTCGATACGAAGGTTTTGTACTGATTCAAAAGGAAAAAGAGAGAGGATACTGTCTTGTACCGTTCCCCACCAGCTTTTAATACGTGCCATACGGTGAGGTGCCAGGAAAATGAGTCCTACAAAAGCAAACAAACCAATGGAAAGTAGGCTTAGAAAGAACTTCCAGGAACTCCCGATAAACAAGAACAGGACCATCAGTGTCGCTCCCAAGACCACCACTTGACCCAGATCTTTTTGAAATACCGCAATGATCACAACGGCTACCATGAACACAAAAAGATAAGGAGTGAACGTACGTACTTCTTCCCAAAACTGCATTTTTGTTTTGTTGAGCAATTTTCGGGAAAAACTCCAAGCCAAAAAGAAAACAAACCCTACTTTAAAGAATTCAACAGGGGCAATGGACATGGGTCCCACATGTATCCACCGTTTGGCCCCTCCTACTGCTGTGACAAGAGACGAAGGTAAGAACTGCATGGCTATCATCAAAATAAAAAAGAGAAGGAATAGTGACAAGCCGATGCGTGAAAACCACTTGTCGGGATTCATTTTACTTAAAAGTACCATCGTTCCCAACCCTATCAACACAGCCATACTCTGCCGTAAAAAAAAGTGAAAACCGGCATAATCAAAATGGAGTACAGTATAGGTAGAGAGAGAATAGCTCATCACTAATGAAAGTGTCAAAAGTGCCATAACACCTGCTAAAAGGGGTTTGTCTATCATATCAAATTCTCTTTCTTTTATTCAGTTGTATTTTATCAGATTTAACAGATAACTTTGATAAAATTACACTCTATACGAGGGAAATATGAATAAAGACGTACAAAACAAAGCAATCCATCAAAGAAAGAATAAAATTTCTTTCCTTTTTTTACTCTTATTGCTTGCAATGGGTATGTTCTTATTCTCCGTGTTGAAAACCATCTCTTCAGACAGACGTATCCCCAGCCATACGACTACCGTTTATGACCGTTCATTTCGCGGATCTATCATCTCTGAAGATGGGTATACCCTTAGCAGTTCAGAAAAAACCTATCAGGCCGTGGTACGCGGAGCGAGTATAGACCCTGACAAAAAAGCACTTTTTGTCAAACTCTTCAGTATCTATAGCGGTATCCCTGAAAAAGAGATCCTTCAACGGTTTAAAAATCGTAAAGGGAAAGAGATCAAAGGCAATATTATCCTCTCTAAGACCATTAATGCACGTTCAGCGATGCAGCTTAAATCCCTTGCCTATAAATTACGAAAACTGGATGTTTTTCAGTCTATCAAGCTCAGTAATGGTGTAGAAGTACTCTATGGTCTGGATATCATTGAAAACGGTGAGAGCAGACGTTTCCCTCTGGGTGATGTGTTAAGCCCGATACTAGGCTATGTAGGTGATGAAAACGATGGCCGTTACATACGTCCGGCAGGGAAAAAAGGCCTTGAACGTGCGTATGAAAAACACATTACTTCAAAGAAAAACGGCTATTTCCAAGGAAAACGTGATGTGGTCGGTGCTGTCATCCATGACAAGAACAGTATTAAGATGCAGCGTGTGGACGGACTGGATCTGCACCTCAATATTCCTCTTGCCTTGCAGAGACGTGTCGAACTGATGATAGACCAGATGAAACAAAGCATTGATGCAGATGAGATCATCGTGGGTGTGATGGAGAGTGAGACCGGTAAAATACTGAGCATGGCAAGTTCTGAACGCTATGACCCGGCACATATCACGCAACAAGATATCCCTGCATTGGTACCGAAATTTACAGAGTACCCTTATGAAGCAGGTTCAGTCCTGAAACCGATCACGATCGCGATGGCACTTGACAAAAAGAGGATCACCCCTGATACATGGTTCAAGACAGGCTATAAAAGATTTGACATTACAGGGGGACAGCATGTGAGTGATGATGACTATTTTGAGTCTCTCTCTGTAACAGATATCGTGGTACACTCTTCCAACATCGGTACCTCTCAGATCTCATGGCTGCTTACAGGTAAAGAGTTCAGGGAGGGTCTGCTCAAATTCGGGATCGCCCAAAAGACAGGGATAGACCTCTCACGTGATCTGCCCGGTTCTCTCAAATCTCTCAGACTGCTCGATCATAAAATGCACAGAGCCAACTCTTCATTTGGCTATGGGATGATGGTGACATTCACCCAACTGATGAAAGCATACTCTGCTTTCAACAATGACGGGTTAGCGATGACACCCCATTTAGTGGATTATCTGCAGGATGCAAAAGGCCAGCACTATACCCTCCCTCCTAAAGTGGGTAATATGCAAGCCGTCAGCAAAAAAGCGGCCAACCAGGTTCATGATATCCTTTTAGAAGTGGTCAAACGCGGTACCGGTGTCAAAGCGCAGTATCCGGGCTTAGAGGTAGGTGGAAAAACAGGGACAGCACACATCGCTAAACACGGTCGCTATGTCAGAGAGTACCACAGCAGCTTTTATGGTTTTGCCAACGACAAAGAGGGGCATAAATATACGATCGGTGCGTTGGTGATACGTGCCAAAAAACCCTATAAATACTTTGCATCGCAATCAGCGGTACCGACATTCAGAAGAGTACTGGACATACTTGTAGAGTTGGATTACCTGAAACCTGAAGGCGGGCTGGAAGAGATCAGTCCGGAGATCAAAGTCGAACCGAAAACACCGCCTTTGGAGATACAGGAACCTCTGGTAACGCAAAAAAAAGATAAGAAGAAAGTCACTGAAGCACCGGAAGTAAAACCTAAAACATCCGTAAAAGAACTTTTTAAACTTGAATCTAAGCCTGAACCGAAACCGGTCAGTACAAAGCCCGCAAAAGAGAAATCAACCAAAGAACTTTTTGAAGATCTATTTTAGAGCTATCCTTAGATCCACATATTATCGATCAGTCTAGGTTTACCCACCCATGCGGCAACGAGAATCATCGTATTACCTATCTCTATGGTGTCAATGGCATTGAATGCCCTGTCGACGATCGCCACATACTCTACCTGGTCCGTCTCTTCGAGCACGATCAGCATCTCTTTTTTGATCACTTCAACATTGAGTTCGCCTGCCATGACCATTTTGGTTGCACGTTTGAGTGAACGGGCAAGCGAGAGTGCACGTGTTTTTTCATCCCCTTGCAGGTAGACATTACGACTGCTTAAAGCCAATCCATTCTCATCTCTTACAATGTCACAGGGAACGATATTGACATCCATAAAATAGTTTTTGACCATCTGTGTGATAAGGGCTAACTGCTGTGCATCTTTTTTTCCAAAGTAGGCATTCGTTGCACCACTGAGATTAAGCAATTTCATGACCACTTGAAGCATACCGTCAAAATGGCCCGGACGCTTTTCTCCCTCTAAAATATACCCGCGGATCGCAGGGGCACCAATGCTGAGTTCATCCTTTTCATACATTGCATCAATCGTTGGCATAAAGAGTATATCTACGCCTGCCAATTTACATATTTTTATGTCTGCTTCTTCTTTACGGGGATACGCATCCAGGTCCTCCCCTTCCAAAAACTGAGTGGGGTTGACAAAAATGGAAACGATGAGATGATCATTCTCTTTTCTGGCCTGCTGTATGAGCGAAAGATGTCCTTTGTGCAGTGCTCCCATCGTAGGTACAAAACCTATAGAACCCGATAATGCTTTTTTTGCTTCCTCTAAAGCCTCTATTGTCCGAACGATAACCATCTCTAACCTCATATTTCGCAATATTTTGATAAAATCATATCAAAATTACACTAGGTTTTTACTATGGATGCATACGAATACAGCGAATTACTCAAATCACTTACGATTAAAATGGACAATATTAAAAATATTGTAAAACCAGACCTATTGGAAGCAAGACTCAAAGAGATAGAAGAGATGCAGCAAGATCCTGACTTTTGGAACGATGCAACCAATGCGGGAAAGATCTCTCAGGAAAAGACCAAAGCTGAACGTATCTTGGCTACCTATAACAGTGCCTATGATGCTGTGCATGATGCCAGTGAGTACTTTGAACTTTCAAAAGCAGAGAATGATGAAGAGACTTTAGAGATGCTCTATGAGGACGCAGAGAGCTTAGAAGAAAGTACCAATGCACTCGAAGTTCAAATGATGCTCAGTGGGGAACATGACGGTGCCAATGCTATCGTCTCTATCCATCCGGGTGCCGGTGGTACGGAATCACAGGACTGGGCAAGTATACTCTACCGTATGTATCTACGTTGGGCAGAGAGACATGACTTTAAGGTAGAAGTACTGGACTATCAAGCTGGGGAAGAAGCAGGCATCAAAGATGTCTCTTTCATCATCAAGGGTGAAAATGCGTATGGTTACCTCAAGGTAGAGAATGGTATCCACAGACTGGTACGTATCTCGCCATTTGATTCCAATGCCAAACGCCATACCTCATTCTCTTCCGTGATGGTTTCACCGGAAATAGATGATGATATAGACATCACCATCGAAGATAAAGACTTGCGTGTGGACACCTACCGTGCTTCGGGTGCAGGTGGACAGCATGTCAACAAAACGGAATCAGCCATCCGTCTTACACATATACCGACAAATATCATTGTCCAGTGTCAAAATGACAGAAGCCAGCATAAAAATAAAGCTGCAGCCATGAAGATGCTAAAATCCCGTCTTTATGAGTATGAAATGGCTAAAAAACAAGCAGCTTTGGATGGTGTGGAAAAATCAGATATAGGATGGGGACACCAGATACGCTCTTATGTCATGCAGCCCTACCAGCAGGTCAAAGACACTAGGTCCAACCAGGCCTTTAGCAATGTAGATGCCATACTGGATGGGGATATAGACAAAATGCTCGAAGGTGTACTGATCACACAAGCAAGATAGGTACACTGCACCTGCTTGCTATTTTTCTTCCTCGTCGTCTTTTTTCCCCATATATTTGGAGATCGTTTTAGTGATCACTAAGGCTGCCACAAACGCCAAAAGCACCATGGAAGTGGTATAGAGTGCATGCATTAAATCTATTTTCAACCTTTCTCCTTGAGTATTTTATCTTCGATCTTATACGTAACATCACAACGTGCTTCCATACTCTCATCATGGGTGACCAGTAAAAGTGCTGCACCTGTCTCTTTAATGTAATCCAACAACACATCCATCACAAGTTCCGCTGTCTCTTTATCGAGATTTCCTGTAGGCTCATCGGCAAAAATGATACGAGGCTTTTTGCTCAATACCCTTGCGACAGAGACACGCTGTTGCTGTCCTCCCGAGAGTTCACCGACTTTTTGTTTCATCAATTCTTTGATCTCTAACTTTTCAAGTATGGCATCATCTATCTGCTCGGCACTTAACATGCTGGCGACTTCAATGTTCTCCTGGGCACTCATACCTTTAAAGAGATAGTGGAACTGAAAGATGATCCCTACATCATAGCGACGTAATGCTTCTATCGCCTTTTCATCAAGCGTGTAAAGATCTTTCCCTAACAGTGTCACACTCCCTTTCTCAGGTTTGATGAATGTTGAGAATATATGTAAAAGTGTGGATTTCCCGCAGCCGCTTCGACCAATGATCGCCGCACTTTGTGACGGCTTTAAAGAAAAGTTCACATCGTGAAATAAAAGGGTGTCAAATCCGTGGGAAATATTTTGCGCTTCCAATAAAAATTGGGACATCTGCTGCCTTTAAACTGTTTTGCAAGTGTGGATCTCATTCCACTTGATGGCATATTTTAACATAAAAATGTAATGGGAGAATTGAGAATAAAAGAGAAATGATTGAATGGGTCTATCCAAGCTTAAAACTTGGATAGAAGAAAGATAAGGGAAACCCTTATGCCATTTGTGCAGCAACTTCAGCAGCAAAATCTTCTTCTGCTACTTCAATTCCTTCACCTACTTCCAGTCTTACGAAATGTACGATATCAGCTGAACCGCCAGCCGCTTTTGCTTTTTCTTGAACATACTCAAGAACTGTTTTGCTGTCATCCATTACAAATTTCTGATCAAGAAGACACTGCTCTTGGTCAAGTGTTGTGTTGTCTGAGATAAATCTTTCGATCTTTCCTGGAAGGATTCTGTCCCAGATCTTTTCAGGTTTACCTTCAGCTTTAAGCTCTTCTTTGAGCATTGCTTCTGCTGCAGCCATCACTTCATCAGTCAATTGGCTCATAGAAATATACTGAGGAAT
>JBNLDB010000003.1:0-20526 GCA_050304115.1 Sulfurovum sp.
TTGCTGGGCAGCAGAAATGTTTTCGAAAAGCGCAGTATTGTATCGTTTTTCTATGCTATTGATCTCAGAGAGTACATTTCGTTTCTCATTCCTCAGATTATGCGTGAGCTCTTTATTGTTTTTAAATTCTTTAGAGTCAGCAAAAACAGCTATTTTCCTATACAGTTCGGTGCAGAGCGATCCCAATCTTTTATCCGTAAAGGTTTGGATCTTTTCCCCACTCTCATAGACTGTATGCATAGGTATAGTAAAAGAGGCATACTCCGAAAAAGGAAACCTGTCATAGGTATATCCCCCCGTTGCACTGTTCCAGACCGTACTTTGATATTTTGGGTCAAAATGATTCTTGCATTGGTAAGGATACTTGACACTGACCGAGGGAGACATATCTTTTTCAGAGTCGATCCCCGTTAAGATCGTGATCAATAAAAATATATCCAAAATGAGGATCAAAAGTATGGAAAACTTAGAAAAGGGTTCATTGTTGAACGTAAATAAAGTTGACTTGATTTTTGTCATGAATGATCTGATATAAGAAAACATCGCACCCCTTTCATCGAATAGGTAAAATTACACTTTAAATCCCATACTTTTTGTCCCTTCAAAGCTTGAACCAAGCTCTTTCTCGATCTCTTCAAGAAAATCCTGATTTCCAAACACACTCTCTTCTCGTACCGCTACTTTATAGGCGGTGTTCTTGATGACAAGATTGATCTGCCCTCCGGTAAGTTCATATTTGGACAGTTCTGACATATCAAAACCCTCTTCATAATCCGCATTTTCAGGGAGCATGAACTGCCACAATCTGAGACGCTGTTTTTTTCCCGGTTTTTTAAATTCGATCTTGTAATTGAACCGTCTTGAAAACGCCTTGTCTATATTGCCGAGCAAATTGGTGGTAGCGATGAGTATACCATCAAATTTTTCTATCTGTTCGAGAAAGATATTTTGCATCTGGTTATGCATTTTATCTGCTGAACTTCCTGTTCCTTCACTTCTTGCACTCAAAAACTGGTCGGCTTCATTGAGCAGTAAAATAGGATCTACTTTTGCTTTGGTACGTAACTCTTTAAAGTCATCAAAGATCTTACGTACGTTCTTTTCACTCTCCCCTACATACATAGAGAGGATCTTGGAGCAGTCAAAAGAGAGTATAGGCCGTTTGAGTGTTTTTGCCAGACTCATAGCTGTCATTGTTTTCCCTGTTCCTGCGGCTCCATAAAAAATAATACGTGCATCAATACCTTTACGTTTGTCTTTGATACCCCACTCTCTGAGTTTCTTGAATACCTCTTTGTCAACCTGTTTGACAACATTCTGCAACGTCTCTCGTGTTTTGGGATGCAGCACAACATCATCCAAAGTGCTTGTAGGTTTTAAGTACTCGAAGAGCTCTTGTTCCTGCACCAGTGCATCCAGCTTGAGTTTTGTGACCTTTTTACTCTTTTTAGGGTGGATGATACGCTGCATCACCTCTTCTTGCAGATAAAAGGAGCGGCTGACCCCACCGAACATGTTCAATATCTCTTCATAATCAATAATATCCTCAGAGATCAGTTTTGCACCATCTTCAAGCAGAGCACGGTTTTTTATCTTCTCGTACTCGTCAAAGCTGATGAGTTCTATAAGGGTGTTCATATCCCTGAACTGTCCTTCTCCTCCGCTGTACTCTTCTTTAAGCAAGGCCAGGAATATCCGTTTCTCTTTTTCATCCAGTTCCTTCTCTTTAAAGAACTCTTCGACAACGATAGGTGTTTCTGTCATTTTGACACGTTCTTCTATGCGTGTTGTCAAAAGTGTCAATTTATTTTTCAATCGTCCTATACTCAGTGAATTATCTGCAAATCCTTGTTTGAATGTAGCGATCTTATGTAAAAGTGACACCATGTCAAACTGATCCTGGAGATACTCAAGATGGTCTGTATACGGTTTGACCTCCGGAAGGAAGATCTCCAGTGACCCCTCTTCCAGCAGACGTAAAAGAGAGATACTTGGTGTAACAGACGTACTGAGCAGTTCCAACGTGGATGCTTCATGTGCTTTGATCTGTCCGAAACTCACTTGTATCATCCACCCCAGATCCAAAAGGTTTTTGATCAATCCGAGTTTTTTCAGATAGACATACCCCTCTGCTGAAAAATTCTCCTGCAGTATCTCCAGTACAGAGACCTCTTCGAGACCTCTGACATAACGTTTGCAGACATACTGTACCAGTGCCGCCTCTTCTTTCGTACATTTCAAGTGTTCAAAGATCAATGTCTTCTTCACATCTTTTGCTTCAATAAAGTCAATAAGGTATTTCAATGCGTGTTCCTCATAGTTAATAATTTGAGTATAACAAATATTTGCTATACTTTGAGTAATACATTAAACGTGCAAAAAGGAGAACAGATGCATACAGTCTTGATAATGACTCTGACATTTTCTACAGTCATGTCTCTACCTCTCTGTTCAAAAGATACAAACTAAGCGATGTTCCTGTTTAAAAACCTCTTTTCAAAACCTCTCTCTGTACAACTTACCGTTACCTCGCATAACGGCTTTCACCTAAGGCCTGTTGCACAGTTTGCTTCTTTGGCCAGATCATTCCCCTGCCAGCTTACTGCGACCTTTAACAACAAAAGTGTCGACAGTAAAAGTGTCAATACGCTGCTTTCACTCTCTTTGGAAAGAGGAGATACCTTCACCTTAGTCGCTCAAGGCAAAAATGCAGAGGTAGCACTTGAAGCACTGCAACGGCTTTTTGAAACATTAATGCAGGATGACAAAGAGATCAAACAGATAGACAAAACCACTTACAGTTACGAAGGTACTGTGATAGAAGGAGAGATCATCTCTAAGGGTATTGCCATTGAACCTACCTACACTTACCGTACGACAGAGGTACAGCATCAAAATGAAATGGAGTTCAGTACTGCGCTCTCTGAAAGTATAGAAGAGCTGGAAACACTCTATCACAGCAAAGAAGAGGATGAAAATGCCACTATCTACCTTGCACAAAAGGAGCTTTTGTCATCTTTAGGGAAGGAAAGCCAAACTTTAGCAGAGTTGGAGCAGCACATTGAAGAAGCATCAAAAACACTTTTAGGCACAAAACTTGATGCCAAAAGGAGTGATTACCAAGACATACTTCAACGTGTAAAAAAACATTTGGGACTAGAGGTCAAAGTCACTTTTCCAGATAGACCTTTTATTCTTTTGTGTAATGATCTGCTTCCCAGCGAGATCGACCAACTTCAGCAGACACAGGTAAAGGGTGTGATCTTAAAAGAGATTTCCATAAACTCCCATACAGCCATTCTGCTTCGTGCCGCAGGCATTCCTTCTCTTGTTGCTGACACCCAAAGCCTTACTGAAAATGAGAGGATCATACTTGATACCCATGCTGGTGTAGTTGTTCAAAACCCAAGCCCTGATGATGAGCAAAAGGCAAGAAAACGTTTATACGAAGATAAAGTACAAAAAGAGCTTAATTCCACCAAACGTTTTGAACCTGCAATAACACAAAGCGGAAAACAGATCAAGGTCTTTGCCAATGTTACAGATATAAAAACTGCGAAAACAGCCAAAGAAGAGGGTGCTGAGGGTATAGGCCTTTTACGTTCCGAGTTTTTATTTAAGGATGTCAAACCCTCTTTGGAAACACAGAAAAATGCCTATCAAGAGATCTTTGAACTGTTTGATGATATTACTGTTCGTACACTTGATGTAGGTGGAGACAAAAACCTGCCCTATATACAAATACCCTCAGAAGAGAACCCTTTTTTAGGCATACGCGGTGTCCGCCTTTTTCAAACACACCCTGCCCTTTTGGAAGAGCAGTTGTATGCCATTTTTCTAGCTGCGCAGGACAAACCTATAAAGATCATGTTCCCTATGGTCAGCTCTGTAGAAGAGTTTATACAAACAAAATCTTTTGCCCAAAATGTCGCTGAAAAATACCAACTTGACATTTCAAATCTTCGCTTTGGTATCATGATAGAAGTACCCTCCGTACTCTTCTTGCTGGAATCCTTCAACGATGTGGTAGACTTCTATTCCATCGGTACCAATGACCTGACACAGTACCTTTTTGCCATAGAGAGAACACACACAACGCTCAAAGCAGATGAACTCTCTCCTGCAGTATTTAATGCTATTGAGACCATCCTTGATAAAGCAACCAAACCTGTAAGTATCTGTGGGGAACTGGCTGGAAATAAAGATGCAATACCCAAACTTATAAACTTAGGCATAGAAACGCTAAGTGTTGTTCATAAATATATAGCCCAAACAAAAGAGGAGATAAGAGATGTTTAATTTACTTCAACGCATCGGAAAAGCACTGATGACCCCTATCGCAGTGCTTCCTGTGGCTGCACTTTTGCTCCGCCTGGGCTTTGGCGACATTTTCGATGGCCAGGTCGCCCTGATCATGAAGAGTGCCGGAGATGCGATCTTTTCCCAGCTAGATCTTCTTTTTGGTATAGGTATCGCCTATGGATTGGCCAAGAACAATGATGGTGCCGCAGCACTTTCAGGTGCGATAGGTGTACTCATCGCCAAAGCCGTCTACCTCAGCATAGACAAAGAGGTGAATATGGGTGTCTTTGTGGGTATCATCATCGGTGTGCTTGCCGGTACACTCTATAACCGTTACCATGATATCAAACTGCCGGAATTTTTAGGCTTCTTTGGTGGAAAACGTTTTGTGCCCATTATCACCGCACTCTCTGCCATAGGAGTAGGCGTACTAGCCGGATATTTCTGGCACTTCGCGCAAAGCGGTATCGATGCATTTTCAAATGCCATTATCGGATTAAAAGAGTCAGGGACCTTCATCTATGGCACACTCAACCGTCTCCTCATCCCTCTGGGACTGCACCATATACTCAACTCTGTATTCTGGTTCCAGTTGGGAGAGTACACCTATCTTAAAGAGGGTGCGGAGGTGGTGGCCAACGGGGATCTGCATCGTTTTTTTGCCGGTGAGAAAACTGCAGGTGGCTATATGTCAGGTTTTTATGTCGTCATGATGTTCGGCCTGCCTGCTATGGCTTATGCGATCTACCTGAATACACCAAAAGACTACCGCAAAAAAGTCGGTGCTATTTTGGCCGGTGTGGCATTAACCTCCTTTCTCACAGGTATCACAGAACCCCTGGAATTTCTCTTTTTGTTCGTTGCCCCCCTGCTCTTTGTGTTACATGCCCTGCTGACCGGCCTGGCACTTGCAGCAGCACAGATGTTGGACATTCATGCAGGATTCGGCTTTTCGGCAGGATTCATCGATTATGTGATCAACTATAAATTGGCAACCAACCCACTGCTTATCCTTCCTTTAGGAGCAGTGTTCGCTCTAATCTATTTTGTCACTTCCTACTACACGATCAAACTCTTTAAACTCAATATCTTTGAAGAGATGATCGAAGAGAAAAGCGTTGAATCGGATGAGGAAACCAAAGCATTCATTGATGCTTTGGGGGGAGAAGAAAATATTATACATACCGATGCATGTATCACAAGACTGCGTATGCAGGTAGATGACAATTCGCTGATTAGGGACGATGCCTTGATCAGATTAGGGGCAAAAGGGGTCATACGTCCGGATAGGCGCAGTGTTCAAGTGGTATTGGGAACGAAAGCAGAGAGTGTCGCAGAGAAGATCAAATCATACTTGCAAAGAGACTAACTATCTGTTAAGATTGTATTAGCCATATATTAACTTATAGGCATTATACTTATAGAAAAAACCTTCAGGATGTATCTATGCGTACAGTGGTCTTGTTTTTTATCTTTGTACTGATGAGCGGCTGTTCTTTGAACAGACTGTTTGTCCCAGGAGAGATCAATAAAGTCACTGTTGTAGAGTACACGCCCTATATGAAACACCATCGTGCATACTTCACAAGAACAGAATTAGAAACGATCAATGAGGATCAGAAATATCTCTATCTTTATGATAAAAAAAAGAAGAACCTTGGCTTACTTCTTCATCGCGAAAACGAATATATACTCTACAACCTCAGCAAACCGGAACAAGAAGCACTTACACTACATACCGATCCAACGACACGCTATAGCCATGTCCTGAAAAGTTTTAAACGTCAAGGATTTACTCCGGTTGATTCTTTATATTCAGTGGGGATGATCGCATCGGTTGCACCACGAAGATACAAGGGGGTCAAAACACTTTTGGTCGAAGTCCAAGACTATTCACATCTCCAAGACCTCTATAAAGATGCCATTCGAACCTACAATGCAAATGGGATCAAAAGTATTCAAACCAAGCTGCCCAAACAGCTGATCTATGAGTATTATAGACGCTATGAAAAGCGGGCCCGCACACGAAGACAATTGGCACAACTACAGATCATCGCTCAAAAGCTGCAGATCAAAACACAAGAAGAGATCTATACCTACTACTTATATGATGCTGATCTGGATACATTATCTGCCTATCTGTCGCAAAAAGAGACCAGAAGTTCACTCTCAACCCGTCAATACAGACTCTTAAAAAAAAGAAAAAAATCCTTACAGGAGGAAAAACTCTTCAATGAAGGATCTCTTGAAGATCTCATCGCTGCATACAAAAAAAATAAAGACCCAAAGTACAAAGAGCGTATTCTGGTACTTATCAAAGAGAAACAGGAAAATCAATAGATCTGCTGTCTACTGTGTGGTAGAGATCACATTGTAAAGATTCAGTGTGATCTTTGTACCTTCACTCTTCTTACTTTGTATCTTGATAGGTATGGTCAATTCATCACAAAGTTTTTTCACAATATGCAATCCTATACCTATACCTCTGTCCTGTTCTTTATAATATCTATCAAACACTTTCGAAGGATGTTTAATACCCTTCCCCGTGTCCTGTATGGTCAAAGTGCTTCCTTGTAATACAATATTGACAGTACCATTGACACTATTATATTTACCCGCATTGCTTAAAAGATTATCCAAAATACGGGTAAATGCATCTTTATTTGTCCCCAAAGTCGTTTTGTCTATCGCTATTGTATAATTCACATCAGGGTAGAGTACCTCAAAGTAGTGTACACGGTCCTGTACCAGCTCCTTCAATGAAAATCTTTCTGACTGTGCAGGAACTCCTTTAAGAAATATACGTAGATTCTCCTGTAAGGAGAGTATACTTTGAATATTGTTTTCAAGTCTCTGTATTTTTTGATTATCGCCTATCTCTCTTTTAAAAATTTTCAAGTTGATAAGCATAGAGCTGATGGGTGTATTGAAATCATGAAGGATATCTTTTACGAACTCTTCATTGATACGAAGTGCTCTTTGCAGTGGCATCAGTGCATAGATAGAGAATAGAAGGGAGACAAATGCAGCGAAGATTGAGTAAAACAAGAACTTTCCATACAGTTTATTGGCCAACTTTTTCACTCTTTGTATATAATTCTCTTGTGAGTACATGACTTTCATCAAATACTTTTCTGATGTCGGCACTTTGAAATAGCTATAAAAACCGCCATCCTGATAGAGGATGTTCTCCTCTTTATTTTCATCCTTATCCACAAAGTCTGTTGTCAACCCTGCACACTGCAGGGAAAAGGCACAGAGTTTCATCTCTATGTGAATTTTATCCTCTATCTCTACTTTTTTGATTTGATATTCATTCCAAAAATTAATCGCCAGTAAGACTTCTAAAAGTATCAGGAATATCAAAAAACTTTTGAGAAATGATTCTCGTTCATACTTTTTCAATCATATACCCCTTCCCGCGTATATTTTTGATCTCTATACCCAATTTGTTCTTTAGTTTTGCAATATTGACACGCAGTGCGTTGGCTGAAGGCTGTTCTAAAAAATCCATCAGGGTATAACTGTCTACAATTTTATTCTGTGCCGTCATAAGTGCATGAAAGATATTTTGCTGTACATCTCCCAGCCCTACCGTCTGCCCTTCTTTTTGCAACACTCTTGTCACCGGATTATACGTGATATCATTCAGATGGAGCAGTGTATCCTCTTTTTGGTATTTTCGTTTGATACGTATCAGCAATTCTTCGGGGTCAAAAGGTTTTTTGATGTAGTCTTCCGCCCCTATCGCAAAACCTTTGGAAATGGAGTTGATATCGGTGAGGGCCGTGATATAGATGGCAGGGGTTTCGTCACCTGCATCTTTGAGTTCTGAGAGTACATCAAAACCATCGATCTCAGGTACATTCACATCCAAAATGTAGAGGTCATACGTATGGTTAAAGGTAAGGTCAAATACTTCAGGTCCACGATGTGCCACATCTATTGTATACCCTTCAAGTTCCAGGAACTCTTTCAGGCTCTCGCTTAGGATCTGGTCATCTTCAAGTAATAGTATTCTCATAATATTAAAGTATACAACTATAATATTAAGAAAATATTATAGAAGATTATTTCTTTTTTTTAGGCATTTTGAGCACAATGAGAAATGCCACCAAGATCACCCCATAGACCACATAATAATAGATATTGTCACCCATTGGCATTAGTTCACCTCCATAATGATATCTTGGCTTTTGACGATATTCAACCGTTTGTCGATACTCTTTACATCACTCTCCTCAGAGATGATCACCGGCGTGATGATATCTTTGGCATGTTCACGAATGTAGGCCAGGTCAGCACGGATCATGGGATCTCCTGCTTTTACTTCGTCTCCTTCACTCGCAAGACGCTCAAAACCCTTGCCCTCAAGTGCCACAGTCTCTAGACCTATGTGAACCATTACCTCTAGATCTTTTGTACTTTTGATACTATAGGCATGATTCGTAGAAAATATTTTTGTGATCTTCCCCTCTATGGGTGCGGTGAACACCTCTGACATAGGAATGATCGCTACACCGTCGCCTACAAGTTTTTGTGAAAAGACATCATCCTTCACACTTTCAAGTGCTACGACCTGTCCATCAACAGGTGCTTTTATCTCTCTTACTTTACGTTTTAAAAATCCGAACATCTATCTACCTTCTATACTTTACTTCACCATTCACTATGGTTGATATGATACTAAAATTTTCATCAAAGATGACTATATCCGCATCATAGCCTTTTTGCAGTTCCCCTTTAGGAATACCCAGTTTGGCTGCAGGAATTTTTGTCACTGCATTGACGACCTCCACAAGCCCCATAGAGGTATATTCCTTCATATTGGACAATGCTTCATTCATCTTCAACACAGAACCTGCTAGTGTACCGTCTTCAAGTACCGCTTTACCCTCATTGACCTCAACACGCTGTCCACCAAGGTCGTAGATGCCACATTTCATACATCCCGCCCGCATCGCATCGGTGATCAGGATGAACTTCTCTTTTTTGATCTTCTGTACCAGTTCAAGTGTCGACGGGTGGGTATGGACCAAGTCCGCGATCATGTCACAGGTCACATCTGAGTCAAATACTGCACCTACAATACCGGGTTTTCTGTGATGATAAGGGTTCATCGCATTAAAGAGATGGGTGGCATGTGAGATACCCCAGGCAAAACTCTCCTGGCTCTCTTCATAACTCGCATCAGAATGCCCGATACTGAGAATAATATGAGGATACTCATGTGTCAACTGCTTTACAAAATCTTCCGCACCCGCTATTTCAGGTGCCAGTGTGATCATTTTGACTTCATTCATATAGTTTTCTATCAGTGCCATGTTCGGTGGTTGCACATAGGCTTTATCTTGCGCACCATGTTTCTCTGCATTGATAAAAGGACCTTCAAGATGAATCCCAAGTAGCTGTGCACCGCTGACTCTATCGGCATATAGTTGTATATTTTGTAAAGCCTTGTCAATAGCCTCATTTGACATGGTCATAGTCGTAGCCAAAAAAGAAGTGGTTCCTGTTTGAAGAATGGTTGAGGAGATCATTTCCAAAGCATCAGGTGTGGCATCCATCACATCTGAACCGCCACTTCCATGTATATGCAGATCGATAAACCCTGCACTGACGTAAGCACCTTTGGCATCGATCGTTTCAATATCCGTAATGTCTACTTTATCTAGAATATCAATGATCTTATGGTCAAATAACAGTACCTTATTTTCCACGATCTTATCATCTATCAATAGCTTTGCATTGAGGATAGCTTTCATTCTGTTCATTCCCTCATCTTGTTTTGTCGCAAAAGATCACACATCACTCCTAAGACTCTCTTTGAGTGCTCTTTTAAGTACTTTACCCGTAGCATTTTTAGGGAGTGCTTGAATGAGATGGATCTGTTTGGGTATTTTATAATTTGCCAGGTGTTCTCTCATATATTTTTTTAACCTCTCTTCGTCAAGCTTTTCTACACCCTCTTCAAGTTCTATATAGACAACAGGCACTTCTCCATGCTTCTCATCAACCATACCGATCACTGCCGATGCACCTATACCTTCAACCCTGTCTATCACCTCTTCTACCTCCCGGGGATAGATATTGATACCTTTTGAAATAATGAGATCTTTTTTTCTATCTACGATAAACAGAAACCCTTCATCATCCATATACCCTACATCACCCGTAAGCAGCCACCCGTTAATAATGGTCTCATCGGTTGCGGTAGGATGGTTCAAATACCCCTGCATCACATTATCACCTTTGACGATGATATCTCCTATCGCACCACGATGTACCTCATTGAGCTCTTGATCCACGATCTTGATCTCATATCCATAGAGTGCTGTACCTACGGATCCCGCTTTTTGTTTTTTTAACGTATTCATACTGACCGCAGGGCTTGCTTCACTCAATCCGTACCCTTCAAGCAATGTTGCCCGCTTGAATTTCTTTGCCATAGCATCCAGTGTTTTAGGCTGCAGTGCGGCTGCTCCCGATATAAAGGCACGTATATTGTTAAACCACATAAAATACCATGGAAGTTTCGCTTTGGCTAGGGCATTATAGACATCTGGAATACCAAAAAAGAGCGTGACCCGTTTTAACAGTGTCTGTTTAAAGATATTCGAAAATGGCTGTATCGATTTTATGATCACAATACTCATACCTACATACAGAGGAAGTATAACAGCGATTGAGAAGGTAAAGGAGTGGAACATTGGAAGAAATACGATCCCTCTGTCTTTAGGTATCACATGAATGTGCATCATACCTGAATGTGCATTTGAAAAAATGTTCTTATGGCTTAACATTGCCCCTTTGGGTTTTCCTGTGGTACCTGAAGTATAGATGATCACTGCTGTATCTTCCAAGACAGTTTTGGTATGGGCTACAGACACCTCAATTTTTAACGCTGCATCAAACGTGTAATGTTGTTCTTCCTGGGCACTTTTGTCTCCCTCCCAAATAATACACTGACATACATTACTTGCTTTGCTCTTGTTGACAACCTTCTCGTAGAGCGCTGAGGCGACAAGTACCGAAGCACCGCTGTCCTCTAAAATATATGTCAGTTCCTCTTCTTTTAAAAAGGTATTGATCGGTACAACAATCGCCCCTAATTTTGAAGCAGCGAATATCGTATAGACGAACTCCGGGGAGTTACGTAAGAAAAATGCGATCTTGTCACCCTTTTTTACCCCTTTATTCGCAAGGAATGCAGCGAGTCTGTCTGCTGTATCTAATATATCTTTATAGGTGATCTTCTCCTCATCCACAAACAGTGCAACTTTCTTTCCTCGTTTTTTTGCCTGAAAGGAGATCAGTTCATAAAAGTTGCTAAGCTTATAATCCATCTTAATACTCGTAAGCTATACCTATCGTAGTTAAGAATGCCCCACCTTCGGAAAACCCACCACCATTGGCGAGTACTGGGTTAGCATTAGTACCTGCTGGCACTGTAATGCTCTCTTTACCATCATATAAGAAAGCAGCACCCCAAGAGATATCTTCCGTCTGTTGATACCGGAATCCCATAGAGAAGATCTTCGCATCACTGTCAGGCAGTTCAAATCCTAATGTTTCTACAGGAGCAGGTGTCTCATCAATAGCAAATGCCATCATTGCTGTGATTTTGTTATTCATTTCTATCGTTGCACCCACTCTAAAGGTATTGGTATCTTTCCAATTTTTAGCTGTTTCGGGTAAAGGAACTCCATTAAACTTTAAGCTTTCATACTGAGACCAATAGGTTCTTTCATAATTAAACTCTAATGTAAATTTATTTTGCCATGTTTTACTTACTGCGACATTGAGTGCAGCAGGTAAAGGAACAGATACACTTGCATCACCATCATAAAGTGGAGTATCTCCAGAATAAAGCGTTGCAGAGCCTTCTTCATCAATATCAATATTCGATCTGTAGGTCACTGCGAGGTTGATATCAGAAGTCGGTTTATATGTCATTGCTAAATTATAACCAAACTCTATAGTATCACCTTCCATGTCCGTTGTAAGTGATGGACTATCATTTTTGACAACACCTTCACTGTAAATCAATCGTACACCACCTCCAATACCAAAATTATCTGCCATTTTATATGACATACTTGGATTCAATTCGATCACTTTTAAAGTAAACTCTTCAGCAAAAGATTTTTGATAAAGAGTCTCCCACCTTTTTGTTAATCCTCCGGGTACGGTTAAGCTCACACCCCATCTAAAGTCACCTATAGGTTTAGAGACATAATGTAAAAAAGGAATAAGTAGATCTTCTGCTTCAGATTCTCCTGAATACGGGTCTATCAATGTATATACATTTGACGGTAAATGTGCCAAAGTAATGCCGCCTTCAACATAACTTTTCCTCTCATCCATAAAAGCCATATTGGCAGGGTTAAAATAGTTTGTGTCTGCCCCCGTAGTATGTGCTACATAGGCTGCACTCAGTGCCATTGAGTTCAATGACTGTTCAGGGATCTTGTATCCCCCTGCTATAGCAACCGAACTTGCAACAACGCTAAGTGCTAGACCTTTTACCATTTCCCCCATCGCTCTTCTCCCTATGTCAAGCTTAATCTTCTATCAACGCATACAGTGCATTGATCTCCTGCGCCCAGATCGACTCATCGATCGTTTCCAGGACAAGTGGTATATCATCCATACGTGAATCGTTCATGATAAATTTAAAAGCATCCCATCCGATCTCTCCCTGACCTAACGAATCGTGCCTGTCCACTCTTGAACCCAACTTTGGTTTAGAGTCATTAATATGCATACCCATAAGATACTCTCTTCCTACGACTTTATCAAAACTGTTCCATGTCTCATCATAGGTCTCTCTGGTACGAATATCATATCCTGCGGTGAACATATGGCAGGTATCGATACAAACGCCTACGCGGCTTTTATTTTCTACCTTATCGATGATGTGTGCCAAATGTTCAAACTTATACCCAAGATTCGATCCCTGTCCTGCTGTATTTTCTATGACCAGTTTGACATCGGAATCTTTGGTTGCATCTATGGCTCTATTCAATGATTCTGCTATGACATCAAGACACTGTAACTCTGCGTGCATCAGCTTGTCATGGTATTCCGGGTCTTTTTTAGGTATCTTTGTCAAATGCGATCCAGGATGGAAGTTCAGTCTGTCCAATCCTAAAATACGGCAACGCTCCAATTCATCTATAAAAGCATCTCTAGATTTCTCAAGTTTTTCTACCTCATGGTGTCCCAGGTTAATGAGGTAAGAGTCATGCGGTAAAATATGTTTAGGCAGGATTCCGGATTTCTCAAGGTTCTGATGAAAAGCATCAATGGTTTTAGTCTCTAAAGGTTTTGCAACCCACTGTCTTTGGTTTTTCGTAAAAAGTGCAAATGCTTTGGCCCCTATCTCCATAGCATTCAATGGAGCATTATCCACGCCACCACTTGCACTTACATGTGCACCGACAAATTTTGTCATGTTCGTACCTTAATATTGTTTTTTCACTTGTATAAGTATAGAATTGATTGTATCACGGAAAATAATCTGCTGGTTTAAAACACTGTACTCGATGTCATATTTGTCTTTTTTTACGATCTTCTGTGTAAACCCGTCACCCTTTTTTTCCAGTCCGGTACCATCAAACAAAGCGCTCCCTCTGAATATGTTTTCGAGTATATCATCTGGGTAGGTAGCACTTAACACTTCTTGGTTAAAGGCACGTTTTCCCATACACTCCAACAGGCTCATACATACCGAAGACTCAAAGATCTCTAAAGACATAAGTGCCTGTCCACTACTATAGATCTCGATCTTTATCTCTTCCTCATTCTCATAAATGAACCCCATATCTGCATATTTGAATGTAGGTGTTTTAAACATGATATAGGCGGCATTTTGTTGCACATACTCTTTAGAGGTACAGGCACTCAAAAAAAAACCCATTATAAAAATCGAAACAGTTCTTTTAAAATGCATCTTTTTTCCTTATTTTAGATAAATTATACCCTATCTTAAGAGATTTTTAAGCGCCCTATCTATATAATGCCATCCACAAGTTACAGATGGCCCCATCGTCTAGCGGTTAGGATCCATGGTTTTCATCCATGTTACCGGAGTTCGAGTCTCCGTGGGGTCACCATCCACTCAATACATTTCGTTTCTATTTGATACAAATCCTACTTAACCAATATCATAGCTATGAGATCATCAAATTATTCAAATCTTTCTTATGGTTTGTCTCTAAGAAGAGTCTTTCAAACACATCATCTTGCACAGGACCTGAAAAATAATATCCCTGTAAAATATCACATTTTTGATCGACAATGAACCTGCGCTGTTCTTCATTTTCGATCCCCTCTGCAACGATCTTTAATTTGAGGTTTTTTGCGATGGTAAAGATCGTTTCAACAAAACATTTGTCTTCATCATCTTCAAGATGATGCAATTCAGAGATGAACGACTTGTCTATCTTGATCTCATTGATCGGTAACTGTCGAAGATAACTTAAAGAGGAGTATCCCGTTCCAAAATCATCCATGGAAAAACGAATACCATACTCTTGTAGAACCTTCATGTTTCTGATCAGTTTTGTTATATCTTCTGCAACGGAAGTCTCTGTAATTTCAAAGACAATTTTTGAACGTTGTTCTTCTGTAAGGTATGTGCCACAAAGATGTTTCACATCATTGATAAATTGATAATGAAAAAGTTGCCTCATACTGACGTTAATAGACATCTGTTGTAAAGAAATACCCTTCTCTTCCCATTTTTTAAATGTGAGGAAGGCCTCTTTTAATATATAGAATCCGAGCTCTATAATGAATCCCGTTTTTTCAGAGATCGGTATAAACTCAGTCGGGCTTACCTCTCCTAAGGTTTCATTATCCCAACGTGAAAGGACTTCACAACCGATGATCTCATTCTCGGCATTATACTGCGGCTGGTAGGTCAATGATATTTCGTTCCTTTGAAGCGAGAAATGTAATAAACGTTCTATCTCAAGTTTCCATTCGACATGTTTGGCAAGTGTATCATTAAAGAAAATAATACCGTTTCTTCCTCTTCCTTTAGCCTCGTACATGGCGATATCCGCCTCTTTGATAAAGTTACTGGCTTCTATTTTCGGGTCACTGATAATACTCACACCGATACTGGCACTGATATATAAGTAATGCTCTTCTATATGGTAGCTTTCTCTGATCGATGCCAGTAACTCCTCAGCAAACTGGGATGCATGGTGAAGACACTCCTGTTCCGTTGCATATGAAGTACTCAAGATACAAAACTCATCTCCACCAAGACGAGATACAAAGTTGTGGTGTTTTTTACTCAAAGAGCGCATACGGTCTGCTGCCTGACAAAGCAGTATATCCCCGATATCATGGCCCAAAGTATCATTAATGGTCTTAAAATGATCAAGATCGATCAATAAGAGATAAATATGTTGGTGATCGTGTTTTTGACTTTTCATAGCGTCATTCAAAAGCTCGATAAAATAACGTCTGTTCCCAAGTGTGGTTAAAGCATCATGATACGCCTGGAATTGACTTTTAATCAGATAATTAAAGGTATTATGCGCCGCATAGAGCAACACTCCGCCTAAAACGATCGTAAAAAAAGCCAATAGATAACTGTAGAACTCCCCTACCAGGATAAAATAGATGGTCAAAGGCAACATGAGCGTGACCAGAGTAAACACAGCCAGCTTTTTTTGTGAGGCCAAAATGGTCGCAGAAACAACTGTGACTCCCAATTGTGTTGCAATAGCTACATAATGCAACTCTATATCACTGCGAGATGTATATATCAGGAACATGATAGTCCAAACAGAGAAATAACTGAATAAAAAGTATCTGAGTTGTCCAAGCCATTCTTCTTTTTGCTGCATATTTAGATCATTATCTTGAAAACTCCTATGTAATCGATATCCCCAAAAAGAGAGTATTAATACAAGAGAAAACCATAAAAATTCAGGGAGCGAAGAGGAGGAATAGAGCCACCCGATATAAAGGTACCCCATACCGGTACCTGCAAATAATGCGATCACCACAAGTATCTGTTTGTGCATAAAATCATAAAAGTGCATATTATCGAGCATGTCATACCTTAAAATAGTTCTGTAAGCGTTGTTCAACTGATTGTGTGACCTGGCGATCTTTTCATCCATTCTATAAAATAGAGTATCCAAGACCCATGGCTTTCTGGCCCCGTCTCACGACAGGTGTAGCATTTTTACAAAAGTATCATGTATTATAAAGAATTTACATTAAATTAATGTGATAATTCTAAACATTATTCATTATATTTTCTTATGTTACTTTTACGGTAGTAAAAACACTACACTCCCTGCCACTATAGTCTATTTTAGCATATTTATATAGGTTTAGAAAAGAGTTTAGGGGTTATTTCAATGAAGTTTGGTGGAGCATAACGGGATCGAACCGATGACCTCTTCGCTGCCAGCGAAGCGCTCTCCCAGCTGAGCTAATGCCCCAAAGATATGAAACAAAGGATTCTAGCACAAGATAGATATATTTTTACCTATCTTGTAAATTTTTTATGAACGTTCTGTGATTTCAAGCAGATGGTACCCAAATTGTGTTTGAACCGGACCGTGCACGACACCTACCTCATCGTTAAAAACAACTCTGTCAAACTCCGGTACCATTTGTCCCTGACCAAATCTTCCAAGATCTCCGCCTCTTTCGCCGGAAGGACATAGAGAATTCTGCTTTGCTGCCTCTTCAAAGGTGATCTCACCTGCGTTTATCTTCTCTTTGAGTTCCTTGCAGAGCGCCTCGTCATTGACCAATATGTGTCTTGCTGATGCTGTTGCCATTTTCTTTCCTTATAAACGATTTTCAATAAAGTGAGTCATACGCTACCAGCTCACCTTTTTTCAGTCTCGGAAGTATATCCAGTTTTATCTTTTTAAGCAAAAATGGTTTCTTCTCTGCCGCTATCGCTGTATCTCTTGGTATACTCTGCAATTTATTTCTATAGTGTATGGTGAGTATGTTTATCAAGGCACTATTGAGCTCTTTTTCATCCATTACTTTTATACTCTCATCTATACTTAGACCGACCAACCCTGGATGCTCATTTTCTCCATTGATCAATGCTGTAAAAAGTTCTGTATAACTACCCAACATAGTTGTATCCATCACACTCAGCACATTATCGATAAGATTAGGGTTTTCAATGAGTGTTTTTATAATACTTAAATATCCTATATCATCCCTTTTTTGTGTAAAACTTTCTCTGGCCCTGGCCACATTGGTCTCTTTGCCAAAAAGGGAAGGTGCTACCCCCACCAGTGTCGCTGCCATAGGAATGTACGCATCTTTGATGATCTGGCTGAGAGTATCAAGATACTGTTTGGCCGCACCGAAAGCGGCTTCTTTTGCTCTGGGATCATTTAAGTTATACATCGAAACGATCTGTTCCAATACAAAAGGGATCAACGGTTTGGCTTCACGAAGCAGCTTCGCTACGGTGTCACTCTGCCCTTTGGCTATGAGATCTGCAGGATCCTGGCCATCAGGAAAGAGTACGACCCCGCCGTCAAAACCTGCTACTGATAACATCTGTGCCGCTTTCAGTGCTGCGGCCACACCTGCTTTGTCACCGTCATAGGCCAGGATCACTTTTGGTTCTCCTTTGCGCAACAGAGGCAGATGCTCCGGTGTCAGTGCGGTTCCCATCCCTGCGACCGCTTCTTTAAAACCTGCCTGATGGAACATCACAACATCAAGATACCCTTCACAGACGATGATCTTTTTATGCTTATAGATACTCTCTTTGGCCAAGTGGTACCCGTAAAGGAGTCTTGACTTATTGAACAGTTTTGTTTGAGGAGAGTTAATGTATTTTGCAGGATGGTTCGTAATGGTTCTGCCACCAAACCCTACCAAAGAGCCACTTGTAGAATAGATAGGGAAAGTGATCCTTTCCACCAAACGTGCATAGTAACCACTGCCGTTTTCATTTTGGGCGATGATCCCTGCCTCAGCTGCTTTAGGTAAAGGAAGCAGAGCCCTTTGTAGAAAATGCATCACTTCTTGTCCGCTCGGTACATACCCTATCTCGAACGTTTCGATGGAATTTTGGGATATTCCCCTGTCAAGCAGATACTTCATCGCTGTTTCATTATGATTGAGATTTTTCACATACCATTGCCCTACAGCTTCAAGGACACGTTTTGCATCAGAGTAATCCGAGCTTCCTTTGGTGTAGGTCAAGGAGAAGTTATGCATCGAAGCAAGCTTCTCTATGGCTTCAGGGTAGGAGAGTTTTTCCAACTCCATCACAAACTTGATGCTGTCTCCCCCTACCCCGCAACCAAAACAGTGATAGATCTGTTTGCTCGGGCTGACAACAAAAGAAGGGGTTTTTTCTCCATGGAAAGGACAGTTTGCTTTGTAGTTCGCTCCCGCTTTTCGTAGCTCTATATAGCTACCGATCACATCTACAATGTCAATACTGTTTTTTAAGGATTCTATCGAGGCATTATCTATCATTCTAAAATTATATCTAATTAGATATAATTTAAGGACGTAAACAAAGTAAAGCGCCTGTAACTGGTTACTTTAACCTTTTCTTCATTACTTTGTGTCTCATAAGGATTATTTTGGAACATATATTACCTGCGTATAATGACCCTCTTTTCAGCATTATGCTTATCGTGGTGATCTCTCTTATCATCGCACTCGTGACCTATGGATGGGGGCTGCATAAACAGCAAAAAGAGGAAGGAAACCTGCTCAAGTTCTTGGAAAAGTTTGACACTGCGGAGTGTGCTTTGGAAACAGCGGACATGCCTTTTGAACCGCATATGCTTAAACCCCTTACGATTCTGGCAAAAGCATTTGAAAATGCAGGAGAGTACCACAAAGCGATCAGTATTTATCTTTTCCTGATCAAAAACATTACCCACGATGCAGGAAAGATAGAACTGATGGAACGTCTGGGGAGTACCTATCTTCATGCGGGCTTCCTCGAACGGTCACTGTCCATCTACACAGAAGTTTTACGCACGAAACCCCGCAATGTACAAGCCCTGTATGAACTGGGGATCGTCTATGAGATCATGCAAAAATACGATAAAGCCAAAGAAGTCCTGGAACCTCTGACTATGTTAGGAGAAGAGACGACATCACTGGCACAATTCCTGGACCTTTCAGAACTCCTTGCAAATAAGACCTTGGACATACCGGAGAAAGTCGAAAGACTCAAACAGTTGTTAAAAGAGGCACCAAGCCTCTATAGACATATCATCAAAGCGCTTTTACTGCTGGATACCAAAAGTGCCTGGGAGAACATCGATCCTGAACGTATCATGGAGATTCTTGACATCCTTTGGTTCTTACCAAATTCACAACTCGATTTAGATATAATCACATCAAATAAACAGCTGCAAACACTTTATTATGCGAAAGGGTATTTACAGAAACCTGCAAAACAAAGTGGTATTTTCAGTGTAGATATGTTAGCCACTGCAAGAGAAAATGGGTTTGAAGAGGGAGATCTGGTGTTCTCCTACCTCTGTAAAAAATGTAAACAGAGTTTTCCTGTCTCTTTCAAGCGCTGTCCGAATTGTATGGCGATAAATACGGTTAAAGTTGAGGAAAAAATTGCAAAATCAAGCCCGAAAACAGATTACTCTTTACTCTGATGGTTCGAGTCTGGGAAATCCCGGTCCTGGCGGTTATGGGGGTATCTTGGAATTCAAGGGGATACGCAAAGAGTACTTTGGCGGAGATGCCCATACCACCAACAACCGTATGGAACTTCAAGGTGTCATAGAAGGGCTGAAACTTCTTAAAGAGCCTTGTGATGTAGAGATCATCTCTGACAGTTCCTATGTGATCAAAGCCATCAATGAATGGTTAGATGGCTGGGTGCGTAAGAACTTTGCCAAGGTGAAGAATGTGGACCTGTGGAAAGAGTATATTGAAGTATCCAGTCCACACACTATACGCGGTACATGGGTCAGAGGGCATAATGGGCATCCCGAAAATGAACGTTGTGACGAACTGGCCCGCAACGAAGCGGAAAGAATAAAATTAACACTATAGGAGAAATTTATGAATGATTACAGTCAACTGGAAGAACGACTGAACTATACATTTAAAAACAAGCAATTGATTATTGAGGCTCTAACCCATAAGAGTTACAAAAAGCCTTACAATAATGAGCGGCTTGAATTTTTAGGAGATGCCGTACTCGACCTCATTGTAGGAGAG
>JBNLDB010000004.1:0-20100 GCA_050304115.1 Sulfurovum sp.
CACTCTGTGGATGCACAGCAGACAAGAAGACTGCTGGACCGTATCGTAGGGTACAAACTTTCACCTCTGCTTGCAAGCAAGATCCAAAAAGGATTGAGTGCCGGGAGGGTACAGAGTTCAACACTCAAACTGGTAGTAGACAGAGAACGCGAGATCAAAGCGTTCGTACCTGAAGAGTACTGGACGATTGATGCACTGTTTGAAAAAGATATCGAAGCCTCTATCTATGACTATAACGGTCTAAAGATAGAGAAACTGACAGTGAAAACGGAAGCCGATGCTACAGAGATCGTGACTTCGGCCAAAAATGAATCATTCGTCGTCGCGTCACTGGAAAAGAGTAAAAGAAAGACCAAAACACCTCCACCATTCATGACATCAACCCTGCAGCAGACAGCTTCTACTCAACTGGGATTTTCGCCTAAAAAAACAATGATGGTTGCACAAAAACTCTATGAAGGGGTGAAAACCAATAAGGGTACGATGGGTGTCATTACCTATATGAGAACCGACTCGCTCAACCTTGCAAAAGAAGCGGTCACTGCAGCGAGAGAACATATCAAGAACATTTACGGTGACAAATATCTCCCAGCCAAAGCCAAAAACTATGCAACCAAATCCAAAGGTGCACAAGAAGCACATGAGGCTATCCGCCCAACCATGATCGAGTTTGACAGTAAGACAGCTGCAGACTATCTCTCTGTCGATGAACTGAAACTCTATAGGCTGATCTACAATCGTTTCCTGGCCTGCCAGATGACAGAAGCAGAGATGGAATCTCAGACACTCCTCTTTAAAGGGGATAAATGTACCTTCAAAGCAAGCGGAAGAAAACTCCTTTTCGATGGCTTCTATAGAGTTACGGGGTACACCGATAAAGACAAGCTTCTGCCAGAGCTTAAAAAAGGTCAGGAAGTAAGTCTGGATGATATCAAACAAGAGCAGCACTTTACAGAACCTCCTGCACGGTACAATGAAGCAAGTCTCATCAAGAAGCTTGAGTCCCTGGGTATCGGCCGTCCTAGTACCTATGCTCCTACTGTCACCACTCTTCAACAACGAAAGTACATTGAGATAGAGAAAAAACGTATCCATCCTACTGAGGTAGCCTTTACAGTCACAGAGATGCTTGAAAATCACTTCCCGGAGATCGTGGACAGCGGATTTACATCCAACATGGAAGAGACCCTTGATGAGATCGCAGAAGGAAACACAGACTGGCAAACGGTTCTTAAAGCATTCTACACCCCATTTTTACATAAAGTAGAAGAGGGTAAGAAAAAGATCAAAAGTCTTAAAGTAGCCGTTCCTACAGGGGAAAATTGTCCCAAATGTGGCTCCGAACTGCTTCTACGTAAAGGACGTTATGGTGAATTTATCGCATGCAGTAACTTCCCTAAGTGCAAATACACTAAAAATCCGGATGGTACAGAGGTAGAAGGACCGGAAGAGACGGATGAAAAGTGTGAGAAATGTGGTTCGATGATGGTCATAAAAAACTCTAAAAGAGGAAAATTCCTTGCCTGTTCTGCCTACCCGAAATGTAAAAATGCAAAGTCTCTTGAACCTGCGAAAGAGCTGACCGTTCCCTGTCCGGAATGTGGAGGAAAACTTCAGGAGAGAGAGGGGAAAAGAGGTAAATTCTTTGGGTGTGTGAACTATCCGAAATGTAAATTCATTGCCAACTTTGAGCCTGTAGACAAAAAATGTCCGGAGTGTGGCTATACTATGGGGATTAAAAATCTCAAAAGTGGTGATGTCTATGAATGCTTTAAATGCAAACACAAAGAGGAGGCAAAGTAATGTCTAACCCTAAACAACAAATATTTTTATGTGCTATCAACAACATCCTCAGTGGTACGTGTAAAGAGGACTGCAAATTCTGTACCCAAAGTGTGAGATACCATGCAGACATAGAACGCTACAGTTACAAAGATATAGACCAGATCGTCTCTGAAGCAAAAGCGGCAAAAGCCAACGGTGCTTTGGGATACTGTCTCGTCACAGCCGGCAAAGGTCTGGATGATAAAAAAGTTGATTTTGTCGCACGTGCAGCACAGGCGGTCAAGGCTGAAGTCAAAGACCTCAATCTTATTGCCTGCAACGGTACAGCCAGCAAAGAGCAGCTTCTCTACCTCAAACAGCATGGTATCGACAGCTATAACCATAACCTGGAGACCTCTGAGCGTTATTATGCAGATATCTGTACCACACATGCCTGGAGTGAACGTTATGAGACATGCGAGAATGTAAAATCCGTAGGCTTGGCACTCTGTTCCGGTGGGATCTTCGGTATGGGAGAGACAAAAGAGGACAGAGATGCGCTGCTTGATGCAATCGCATCCCTCAGTCCGGAATCAACACCGCTTAACTTTTATCACCCTAATCCTGCACTTCCTATCAAAACAAGGAACATAGAATTGGATGAAGCTGTGGCTATCATTAAAAAAGCGCGTGCACTTCTTGGAGAAGATAAACTTCTTATGGTAGCAGGCGGACGGGAACTGCTCTTTAACGGGAAAGAGAACCTCATGTTCGAATCGGGTGCAAATGCCATGGTCATAGGAAATTATCTAACGACGAAAGGTATCGAAGCAAGCAGTGACCAAGAGATGCTTGATAGACTTGGCTACAAGGTAGCAACAAGCTGTGATACACACTAATATTGTCCATATACTTACACTATCACTGCTGATATGGGGGAGCCCTTTTGTTGCCAAATTTTTACGTTTGCCCATGCCCCCTGTGGAAATTATATTAGGCTCGATTGTTGCCTATTTCGGGTTGAT
Source organism: Sulfurovum sp. (assembly GCA_050304115.1). GTDB lineage: Bacteria > Campylobacterota > Campylobacteria > Campylobacterales > Sulfurovaceae > Sulfurovum. The sequence continues at coordinate 2,790 of JBNLDB010000004.1, forward strand.
TGGCCATAACCCATACTTTACCCTTATTGCAGAGGTCGGGTTTCTCTATCTCATGTTCCTAGCCGGGATGGAAGTCGACTTGAAACAAATCACTAAAAGCCCAAAAATCGTGATCCAGAGGTCCATGCTCTTCCTTTTCTTCATGGTCTTTTTTTCTATGATCTTTGGTTTTATCTTTGATCTCAATACGATTGTTATTATCTCTATGCCGCTGATCTCCATAGGATTGCTGGCCTCTCTGTCCAAAGTATACGGGAAAGAGGAATCATGGATACGTTTAGCCTTCATCGCCGGTGTACTGGGAGAGATATTAAGTATCGCCGCCCTGACCATCTTCGATGCATACATAACAACGGGATCACCCTTAGAACTGATCTTAAAAGTCGGTTACCTGCTTCTGTTCATCTTTGTGATCTTTATACTCTACAGAATGTTCAACCTGCTCTTTTGGTGGTACCCGGAACTCAAAAGTGTTTTGGTTCCGAAACTGGACACTTCTGCACAAGATATACGTCTTTCCATGGCCCTCTTCTTTATTATGATCGCTGTGATGCTGTCACTGGAATTAGAGGTTGCTTTGGGCGCGTTCATTGCGGGAATCGGGATCTCTGCATTCTTTCATCATGAGAAAGAGCTTGAAGAAAAAATGTCCAGTCTCGGATTTGGTTTTTTGGTCCCTCTCTTCTTCATCCCTGTGGGTGCATCCTTTGATATAAAGGCATTGACCCTGGCAGGGGTTGTCCCCGGAGCACTATTGATCACGGTTTTGATGATTGTTGCAAGGTTGTTCGCTGCGATCGTATTGAGAGGGATTAATAGTAGTTCGAAGGATGCTATTCTGATAGCGCTTTCTCTCTCTATGCCCTTGACCCTCCTTGTTGCTGTTGCAACCATTGGGTATGACACAAAGTTATTGGACCAGTTGACCTATTATCAGCTGATCCTAGCGAGTATCTTTGAGATATTGATCTCTATGACCGTCATTAAGGTTTTACAGGTAAAAAAACGCCTGAATGAAAAAGGGAGCGGTCAGAATTAAAAGAGTAGAGGACTCTACTCAGCCTCATTCATCTCATGCACGGCTTCTAGGTATGCCTTATCTGCAGCTTCTTTTGCCGCTTTCTTTTCCGCATCAAGATCAATCTCTGTACTTTTCGCCACAGCTTCAGCTTGTTTTGCAGTTGTCTCTTTTTTTGCTAAAGCTTTTTCTACGGTTCTGGTTTCTATGGCTACTCTTTCTGCTCCGGCCTTTCTCATCTCTTGCACTGCTTTCCAATACTGCATATCTGCTGCATCTTTCGCCGCTTTCTTTTCCGCATCAAGATCGATCTCTGTACTTTTCGCCACAGTTTCAGCTTTTTTTGTTGCTGCCTCTTTTTCCGCTAATGCTTTTTCCGTGGCTCTGGCTTCTGCTGTTATTTTGTCTAATTCTGCTTTTTCTTGTGCTTCTTTAGCGAGCTTCTCAGCTCTTTTTTTCTCATACGCTTCCACTTCGCGCTTCTCTTGTTCGGCTTGTGCTTTTGCTTTTTTTAACGCTTCTTCTTTTGCAGCGATCTCAGCCAAGAGTGCTTCTTTCTCTTTTTTAGCCGCTGCCACTTCTGCTTTTTTCTCTTCTTCTAGTTTTTCAGAGTCTTTTTTTTTAGTCGCTTCATCCATAGCTTGTTGCACTGCAGCCTCTGTTTTGCCGGCTTCGGACACGTTTTCCTCTTCTACTACAACGTCCTCTTCCTCTGTAACCTCTTCTACTTCTACAACTTCAGGAGCATCCATAGCATCTTCTTCATCAGCGAACTCATCATCAGACCCTGCAGCAGCTCTCAGATCAGAAAGAAATGAATGGGTAGATATATCAATATCTCTAAAACCTGATGCATTCGCACTCACAAATAATACCGCCATTACTGCCCATAGATACTTCTTCATACTTACTCCTTAGGTTCTAACTGTTTTAATTCAAAATACTCTTTTTGAAGTCTTTGATTTTCTACTTTTAATATTTTCTCTTCAAGAGACAAGCCTTGTTTCTTCTCTTTTAACTGATGCAAAACAGTTAGTGAGTTCTCCCCGTAGACCAAGACACCAACATAGATGCCAAAGAGAAGGATACCAAGTACCGTCACTAAAAAAGTTTTTAGTGACAGGCCGGCTATACTATCTTCCTCTCTTGGACCTGCCATATATTATACCTTCATTTACTTTGTAAAGATTGATGCACCCAAATACTCGAACTGACCAAGTTCCGCTTCGATCTCAAGCAGTCTGTTATATTTAGCGATCCTGTCACTTCTTGCCGTTGATCCCGTTTTGATCTCACCGGTATTCAATGCGACAGCAAAGTCTGCGATAAACGTATCTTCACTCTCTCCTGAACGGTGAGACATGACACACGTATACCCGCTTCTTTGTGCAAGACGCACTGTCTGCATCGTTTCAGAAACAGTTCCTATCTGGTTTGGTTTAATAAGGATAGAGTTTGCAATATCTTTTTCGATCCCCTCTGCCAAGATAGAGACATTGGTCACAAAAAGATCATCCCCTACAAGTTGTACTTTATCGCCAAGTACCTCTGTAAGATGCTTCCAGCCATCCCAATCATCTTCACTTAACCCATCTTCAATAGAGACAATAGGGTACTTCGCACACATATCAGCATAGTATGCTGTAAGCTCTTCTGATGTCAATTCTCTGTTTTCTGACTTAAGAACATACTTGCCCGCATCATTGATAAGTTCAGATGCAGCAACATCAAGTGCAATAGCGATCTGCTCACCTGGCTTGTATCCGGCTTTTTCGATCGCTTGCATGATGACTTGGATAGGTTCTTCGTTCGACTTAAGGTTTGGAGCAAAACCACCTTCGTCTCCAACCGCTGTACTCTCACCCATACCGTCAATGATCTTTTTAAGGTTGTGATACACTTCTGCACAGGCTCTCAGTCCTTCAGAGAATCTATCAAATCCTACCGGCATGACCATATACTCTTGGAAGTCTACAGAGTTGTTCGCATGTTCTCCACCGTTGATGATATTAAGCATTGGTACAGGCATCACTACAGCATTTGCGCCACCAAGGTAACGATAAAGTGGCATACCCATGCTTTTTGCAGCCGCACGTGCTACCGCCATAGAGACACCAAGTACTGCGTTGGCACCCATGTTCCCATAATTGTTCGTACCGTCTACTTCTTTCATCACTAGGTCAACTTCTGCTTGGTTGAAAGGACTGAGCCCTACAAGTGCATCAGAGATAGGTCCATTCACATTTTCACAGGCTTGTAATACGCCTTTGCCCATGTATCTGTCCCCACCGTCACGAAGCTCAAGTGCTTCACGTTTACCTGTACTCGCACCACTAGGTACAATCGCACTCTCCACGGTTCCATCACTCAAACTTACCGTTGCTTTTACTGTAGGGTTTCCTCTACTGTCCATCACCTCTGTTGCCACGATTTCATCGATAAAAATCATCTCTGTCCTTTACATATTTGCTATTTTACATTTATCTATTATTTTATCGAATTTTACCCAATATTTAAATGAGTATAGTCCATCAATGCACCGTTAAAAGCTAGAGTGTATCATAATGTTAAGTTTTGGTCTTTCTTGGTTCAAAAAATCTCATCTGAAAAGGTGCAGGAAGCCCTCAGACGATTGAAAAGTGGGAATATGTAGTTATTTTCATCTATTGGATTTGATAAAAGAGTATCAAATTATGCCAGAACCTCCAAGCATATTTGAGGTTCTGGTGAAGAGGCTCGGATTTAATCTTCGACCATCTCACTCTCATCTACTGCCAGTGCTTCACCAAAGCCGAGTGCTTCTTTGATCTTGCCTTCCAACTCTGCCATCAGTTCAGGATTCTCTTTGATGGTGACCTTGGCATTCTCTTTACCTTGTCCCAGTTTTTCGCTGCCGTAAGAGAACCATGCACCCGATTTGTCTATAATATCCATCTTCACACCATAATCAATGAGCTCGCCTACAAAGGAGATCCCCTCACCGAACATAATGTCAAACTCTGCCTGTCTGAAGGGTGGTGCCACTTTATTTTTCACTACTTTTGCTTTGACACGGTTACCTATGGAAGATTCACCCTGTTTGAGTGTTGCGATACGACGTACGTCAATTCTCACAGAGCAGTAGAATTTCAAGGCATTCCCCCCTGTCGTTGTCTCTGGTGATCCGTATCCCATCGTACCGATCTTCATACGGATTTGGTTAATGAAGATCACCGTTGTGTTCGTTTTATGTAGAATAGCCGTCAGTTTACGCAGTGCCTGAGACATCAATCTTGCCTGAAGCCCGACATGCTGATCACCCATATCTCCCTCTATCTCACTTTTTGGTGTCAGTGCCGCAACGGAGTCAACGATGATCAGGTCCACGGCTGCTGATCTTGCCAAGGTTTCAAGTACATCCAGTGCCTGCTCACCAAAATCCGGTTGAGAGACCAAAAGGTTGTCCGTATCTACACCCAGATTTCTGGCATACACCACATCCAGTGCATGTTCTGCGTCGATGAATGCACACACCATCTCCTTTTTCTGTGCCGAAGCGATCGTCTGCAGTGCAAGAGTGGTTTTACCTGATGATTCGGGACCATAGATCTCTATGATACGCCCTTGAGGTATACCCCCGATCCCTAATGCCATATCTAACCCGAGTGAACCTGTTGAGATGGATTCGATAGGTTCGAACTCTTTGTCCCCCAATCTCATCAATGTCCCTTTACCAAACGTCTTATCGATCTGTTTGATTGCCATATCCAGTGCTTTTTGCTTGTTTGCATCCATTGCCATTGTCATATCCTTAACCTTAATGTTGAATTCTAGCACCATTCTAATACGTTTCTCATACAACTTTCAAAAATATGTCAAATTGACATGTTTTTTGATAAAAATCTCTAAAAAGTTGCCACAAATACAAACCATGATAAAATACACTTATCCTAACAAAGAGAGTACCCCAGCCCATGAACCCTATACAATTAGCCCATTCTCCGGATGCAGATGATATTTTTATGTATTTTGCCATTAAATTCGGCTGGGTTGATACCAAAGGCTATACATTTGAAAACATCGGACTGGATATTGAAACATTGAATGTGGAAGCACTGAAAGGCACCTATGATGTCTCTGCCATCAGTTTTGGGATGTACCCGCTCATCAAAGAGGAGTATGCACTGCTTCGTACGGCAGTGAGTTTCGGTGAAGGGTACGGACCCAAGCTCATACGCCGAAAAGATAAAAAACTCAAACGCAATTTTAAAGTGGCGCTTTCTGGGAAATACACAACCAATGCTATGCTGTTCAGGATCTATTATCCTGATGCAAGACCTGTCTATATGGATTTCCTTGAGATAGAAGAGGCTGTCGTTTCGGGCAAAGTGGATGCGGGTGTACTGATCCATGAATCCATCTTGGATTTTGACGCAAGTTTGGAAGTTGAAAAAGAGGTATGGGATATCTGGGTAGAGTTGGCAGGAGAAGGGTTGCCTCTGCCGCTTGGCGGTATGGCGATACGAAGAAGCCTCCCTCTGAACCGTGCCATCGATATAGAAAATATTCTCATTGAGGGTGTCAAAGTGGCCAACGCCAGAAAAGAAGAGCTCTGTGCCAAACTGGAAGCAGAGCATCTTGTACGTATCTCAGAGGAAATGCTTAAAAAATACCTTGACATGTATGCATCTGATGCCTCTGTCGAACTCTCTGAGCTTCAAATTAAGGCACTTGACAGACTCTATGAGTTGGGTTTTCAACACGGTTTATGGGAGACCCCTATCAAAACAGAAGAGTATTTGATCCCTAAAGAGTATGAAGCCCTGCGGAACAGTTAAATGTTTTTTAAGACCATAGACTTCTCCAAATACTCCAGCATCAAAGTGGGACAGCCTACACAGGTACTGATGATAGAAGAAGACGATACCATACCTAAAGACCGATACCTTATCGGAGGTGCGAACAACCTGCTTGTCTCGCCTACCCCTCCCCCGCTGATGATGCTCTCCAAAGATTTTGCTACTATCACCCAAGAAGGAAATATGCTGGTGATCGGCGCAGCGATGCCTACAGGACGCATCGTCTCTTATGCGAAGAGACATGATATCGGCGGTTTTGAGTTCTGTGCCAAACTCCCCGGTACACTGGGTGGGATGCTTGCAATGAATGCAGGGGTCAAAACGTATGAGATATTTAATATTTTACACTCTATCAAGATCAATGGTAAGTGGATGTTAGCAGAGGAGATAGAACACGGCTACCGTTTTGCCAAACTGGGAGGTATCGCAACCCATGCCAAGTTTCAGATAACGCATGGTTTTGACCAAAAACTCCTGGATGAACTGCTCGCCCTGCGATCCAATCAACCGCTTGAACCCAGTGCAGGCTCCGTGTTTAAAAACCCTGAAGGCGATTATGCCGGACGCCTGATAGAAGCTGTAGGACTAAAAGGTGTAAGAAAAGGTCAAATGCAATGGAGCACAGTGCATGCCAATTTTCTGGTCAATTTAGGGGGTGGAACGTATGAGGAAGCCAAGTCACTTATAGACTTGGCAAAAAATGAAGTTTTAAATCAATTTGATATAGCCTTAATAGAAGAGATAAAGATCCTCTAAAATAACCTATTTAACATCTTTCGATCCAGAGAATACTGCCCCGCCATCTAAACAACGGACACATCTGATATAATTGGACTCGCTCGGTTTTCTTGCATATCGCATTGCATCTGCTGTAAACACGACATAATATCTATTCTCTGTCGTAGGTGTAGAGGTCCAGAAGTCTGAACCGCGATGGTAGGTAAATGGATTGTCCTGGGGGTTATGTACATTCGTCAATTCATCTGCTGTAGGGAGTCTCCAGTCATTATACCCCGCATAATTCAATGCACGGCAGTAATTCATCGCATGTCCATGTTTCCCTGCTTTCCCTACAGAATGCCCACGTTTAAATGCTCCATCTTCTCCATCTGTATACATCGCATCCTGCCACATCAGTTTTTGGTCTGAATCCACATAGACTTTATTTGTTTGACAAGGCTTCGTTGATACCTCAACTACAGGTGAAAGCGTTTCGCTTGTATCTCCTCCTGCCATAAGTAACGTTGTGAACATAGCTAAAGATGCCGATATAAGTACTTTTTTCATATTTTTCTCCTTTGGTGACCCAATATTATTCAATATCATAATATAAGATTCATCAAACCAAGCTAAATTTTACATATAATCTGAAATAATCTAATATTATACAAAGAATCATGCATGAATTTCTATGGTTACACCTTTTTCAACAGCAGACCAAAGCTTATCCATTGCAAGGTTCGGGACAGCCATACATCCCTCCGTCCAATCACGTGAAAGGGTATATTCATCCCCCCGTCCGTCCGCATTCCATTTGGGTTGGCCATGGATCGTGATATATCCACCCGGGTTTACACCTCTCTCCCTTGCTTTTGCTTTATCCGCCTCACTGGGATAAGAGATCATAAGCGATCTATAGAGTCTTGAATCACATTTTTTTCTCACAATACTATAGGTACCTTCAGGCGTTCTATAATCTCCTGCCTTTACCTTGTTCCCCGCATCGGCTCCACCATTGGCACCTAGGGAGATACGGAAGGTTTCAACCACTTTTCCGTCTTTATAGGCATACAACACTCTTTTTTTCTTATAGACAACGATCTTATCTATTTTATTACTGTGGTCTATCTCTGTTCCATTTGCCAATGCTTTGATACACTCTTTTGTTGCATACGGTGTATTATCTACCTTTCCATAATAAGGGGTTTCACCACACCCCACAATGAATAGCCCAACAAGCAGGCCTAGCATACTCAATTTTATCTTCATTACTTTCCTTTCATGAGGATTGGATCAACCCCAATCCTCATTGTGACGTTTGGATTTATGTTTATCTTTCTTGTAAGAGGTCCCATTCTTTAACTTCTGCAAACGGTTCAGATTACTCATCTCCGCTTCACGGATATCAGAAAGGTCCTTATCTGTAAATGCCTCTACTAAACATGTACTTTGATGAACACGTGAGATATACTCTTTGAGTTGCTGATGATACTCCGATTCAAGGTGTACCTCTTCTTTTTCATCAAACTTGCTTTTCAATTGCCCAAATTTTTTTACAAAATCCTCAGCAGAAACATGCTCGTCCCTGAACATTCGAAAAAGGTTTTTACTGATCTTTTCGAGTTCCACTATATATTTCTGTCGATTGAATTTGTCGATCTGTTTTTGTGTATATCTCACAAGCCGCCTTTATCGTATAATAATAGGAACACCTTCTCGCACGGCATACCACAACTCTTTCATTGCAGAGTTCGTCACTGCCACACACCCTTGCGTCCAATTTTTAGATAACGTATAGCTATCCCCTTTGCCATCTGCATTCCAGGTAGGCTGCCCATGAAGTGTAACTGCGCCGCCTGGGTTTACACCTCTTCTGGCAGCATTGGCCTTATCTTCCGGTCTGGGATAAGAGATGCAAAGTGAACGAAAGTATTTAGGTGAACAGAGTTTTCTGGAAATCCAAAATTCACCTTCAGGTGTTCTATTGTCTCCTTGTTGCTGCTTGTGTCCTACGGGATTTTTTCCTAAAGAGATAGGAAGTGTACTCTGCACTTTACCCTCTCTATAGAGGTACATTTTACGCTCTTTCTTGACCACAACGATCTTATCGATACTTTCACCTTGAGAAAAATCTTCAGCCTCCAGCAACTCCTCTTTACACTCTTCTAACGTATAATGGTTATCCACTACAGTAGGTTCGAGAGGTTGCTTGCATCCTGTCAACCATAAGAGCATCATCAATCCATAAAGGTATCGCATATTTTTTAGTGTCCTTGAAGCGTATAATAAGGAAATTTTAGCACAAATTAGATAACTAACGGTAAATAAAAAAGGGTGGGAATAGAAAGGAAAACAGTGGATAGAGATAAGCGCCCTTCATAAGAAGAGGTTTATCTCAAGAGAAAAAGCAAATTATAGAGCTGCCTTAGCTGCTGCCAACGCTTCTTCGTAGTTAGGCTCTTCTGTGATTTCCGGAACCACTTGCTTATAGGCAACTTTACCATCTTTACCGATCACAAAGATCACTCTTGCCATGATACCCGCTAAAGGACCATCTGCCAAAAGTACACCATAATTGTTAGCGAAATCTTTGTTTCTGAAGTCTGAACATACTTTAATGTTATCGATCCCTGCAGCACCACACCATCTAGCTGCTGCAAACGGAAGGTCCATAGATACTGTAATCACTTCTACACCTTCTAGGCTCGCTGCTTCAGTGTTAAATCTTCTAGTCTCTGCATCACATACACCTGTGTCAAGTGATGGTACGGCAATAACCAATTGTACTTTACCTTCACCACCGATTGTTTCGTCTTGAAGCATTGGATCACAGTTTACTACTGTGGTTACCGGTGCTGTGTCACCTACATTGATTTCTGTACCTGCTAGATTACATACGATGTCGTTTTTAAATGTTACTGTTGCCATTGAATTTCCTTAAAATAATTTTTGTACAGGCATTATCTCTTAAAAGATATAAATACAATCTTAAGTAGGACAAATTTACTCTTATTTATATGAAAAGCCCAAAATCACATGATAAAAAAGGGAACACCTTATAGCATTACATCCCAGGAATCCTAGGGATCCTTCCTAGTTTGGAGTAGCGGCAGTACCATCCCCACATCTTTTTCATCCAGTGGCCCACAATGGGCATAGGGATCATTTTCCCGCCCTTTTCACTGCGATAGACAAATGCTGCACCATTTCCTGTATCCATCACACATAAAATATTCAAATGTTCCATATAACTTTGTTTCGAATCGATGTTTTGTATACTGTTCATAATGTTATAGGAGACATTTTTAGCCATGACCTCAGCGACATGCCCCTGTTTCGCTCTCCACTCAGGCCCCATAAGAGAGGCTGAATCACCAATGGCATAAATGCCATCAAACCCTTCTATCTCATTATACTCATTGGTGACCACGTAGCCCGCATCGCTCAGTGGCAGTCCTGACTCTTTGAGTATATGATGTCCGGTACCTGCAGAGATAAACATTGTCAGGTCTGATTCCAGTTTCGTTCCATCTTCAAAACAGATACCATCTTCTTCAAAATGTGTGATCTTGCTACCGACTTTTTTATGGATGTTCGTCATTTTGAACATCTTCTCCATCATCACTAATGCTTTTTCTCCCATCTTCTGTCCGGGTTTTGCCATAGGGGCAAAAAATGTCAGTTCAAAGTTCTCACGTACCCCTTTTTTCTTCAGATAGGTATCCACATTAAAAAGTACTTCAAAAGCAGGCCCTCCACGTACAGCAGAGGTATCTTTGGGATTGCCGCCAAAGCCCATAGCGATTTTTCCCTCCTTCTTCTCTATCAGTCTCTCCAAGTGCTCGTAAAGTGCCGTAGCCTCTTCAGGCTTGCCGCAGATAGAGAGTGTATGCTCCATACCCTTCAACTGCATCTTATCCTGTCCGAGCGCCAACACGATATAGGAATACCCTTCCAAGATCCGGCCGCTCTCTAAAGTGACCCTTTTGGCTTCAGCCTCTACTTTCTGTACAGGATCTATAATGAGCTGGAACCCGTGTTTCATTGCAAGCGTATCCAAAGGGACAGAGACATCTTCTCTTGTTGCTTCACCCGTGGGTATCCAGATAGACGTAGGATAAATATAAAAATAATCCCTGTCACTGACCAACGTGACATCCAAATCATGTCTTCTAAGGTGGATCGCTGCTTCAAGCCCGGCAAATCCCCCACCCAATACCAATACTCTATGCATCTAGACTCCTGCTATTTAAATATTATGGGTTCTTTGGTTACCAAACTGTCTGATACACTTGAATTTGCGATCAAGATGCCATAAATAGCACCTACCAGCAATCCTGACAGGATCACGATCCACACTGTCAATCTCTTTTCTGTACTGCCTTTAGCGTTGTAATCCTCAATGTTCTCGAGTGTCGGTTCTGTACTATGCATCGTCTCTCCTATTTTTTCAGTAAGTCTGCACGCGGATAGAAAAAGACCTGTTCTCTTTCTACCATGATCTTCTCTTTGTCATCTGTGGCATAAGCTCTTATCACTATAGGGATAGGGACATCTTTTCTTGTATTGTTTGCCAGCTGTTCTTTTGTTTCCAGGACCACTACTTTTTTCTTTTTCTGACCTGCACCAAGATCAAATGCCTCCGAAGGTCTCCTAATGGTGATCTTGTCATTTCCAACGATCTCAAAGTAATAGGTATGATCTTTGCTGTCTGTATTGGCGAACATGAAAATATAATCATTCTGCACTACACCGTTGTCCAGTACTTTATAGAGTCTTTGGCTTTTGTTAATATTCAAAAGCATATGCTCTTTTTTGCTTCCCATCACGAACAGTGTCACAAGTACGATCATAAGTACTGCAAAGTATGCGATCACCTTGCCTCTAAAGTAGTTCGTTTTGCCTTCATGGCGAAGGGTCTCTTTTTCACTTGACCACTGTACCAGACTCGGTTTGCCCAATGCACCCATCACTGAAGTACAGGCATCTACACACTCTAGACAGTTGATACACTCAAGCTGCAGCCCTTTACGGATATCGATATGTGTCGGACACACGGTCACACAACTTTCACATGTGGTACACTCAGCATTAGGCTCCACGCTTAGAAGATCTTTTTGCTTCGTAAATTTCTTTTCTCTTTCATATCCATGCCCTTCATAGATCTCCCCACCTCTGATGGGGTCATAGACTGCCATGATCGTATCGTCATCATATAGTACAGACTGTACACGGCTATAGGGACAGACATACACACAAAAGTTCTCTTTGATGAAAACCACATCAACGATGAGAAAGAGCGCTGTACTTACCAACACACCTACCAGTACCATATGCTCAGCAGGATTGCTCAAATACCTGAAGAAATCTTCAGGAGGCACAAAGTACCATAAAAAGTTGGCAGCCGCTAAAAATGATAACACAGACCAGAGCAAGATGGCGATCACACTTTTTACTTTGTTCTCCATTTTGCTCATATCCGGTTCTTTTTGCTTGTTTTTGATTTTTTTTCTCAAGCCTAAAAGTTTTGTCTCTATACCATCTCTGTAAATGACACGGAAAATAGTCTGTGGACACGCCCAACCGCACCATGCTCTACCCCCTACTGCTGTGATGGCAAAGATACCCAGAAAAAGGAGCATAAGCAAGAATGGCATCAGGTAGAGTTCTTGCATATCAAAAGCGATACCTGCCAAATGCAGCTTTTTCTGATCAAAACTTAATAAAAATAGATGATTGCCATTGATCGTGATCCATGGCATGAGCATAACCACTACTGTCGTAGCGGCATAGAACCAATATCTTTTGATACGGTAAGGTATCCAGCCTTTTAAATACTCTTTTGCCTGATTTTTCTTTGGTTTTTCTGTTGTGATTGTAGATTCCATTTATGACACCTTTAGTTTTTTTGCTTCTCTATCTTTTTCAAACGGACAAATGAGCACTACATTGTCCATACCTTTCTCTTCTTTTGATGGGTTCATCTCCATCCACGAGCCTTCTATCAATGCTTTGATCCCACGGGACTCTATATAGTCTTTCAAAGAACTGCGGCTCACGTCTAATTCTCTGGCTACGGCACTCACACTCATCCCTTCACTCAACAAAGAGATGATCTCTCTCTGATAGATATCAAACTTAGAGCTCGACTTACTGCCTTTTGGACGTCCTATCTGATTGGTCTTCTCTTTTTTCTCTTCTCTTAATGTGTCTAACAGTGGAAAGATCTCAACCATATTGGTCTCTTTGTTCATCAACATATTTACGTCTACGATCCAAAGATTAACACTATGACTTAGCATACAATTTATCACCTTTATCAATTCTTCAATCTTGTCACTTAATACAAACATTGACGAAACGATAACGGTATACCCTTCTTGCATCGTTTGCAAAAAGGCTTCAAAATCCTTTCTTTCATCTAAAAGAAGATTTTTAGTCGCATATTCAACCACTTCTTTGTCAATATCAAGTTCCTTTCTTAACGCAAAGGAGAGAATATCGCTTTGCTGTTCACTCAAATGCGGAAAGCCAGGGACTTGTCTCATATAGGCATAAACCATTCTATTCCTTTATAATTTTAATTATCTTAGCTTATATGGTGTTAAAAGTCAAGTATTTTTAGAATATATTCGTCATTTGTTCTATTTTTACGACCGATTTTTCATTAGTTGTGTCTATTTATGTTAAAATATGTCTTAGAAATAACGTATGAGGATAAAAAGTGAACCTTACACACTTAGATGAACAAAACAAACCCAAAATGGTCGATGTCTCAGACAAAGACAACACCACACGTATTGCTACGGCAAGTGGTATCATAGAAGTGGGACAGGCTGCTTTTGATGCTGTACTGGAAAATACGGCAAAAAAAGGGCCTGTACTGCAAACCGCGGTCATCGCTGCCATTCAGGGGACCAAACAGACCTCAACCCTCATCCCTATGTGTCATCCGCTCATGCTGACTTCCGTAAAAACAGACATTGAAGAGCTTCCGGAGCTCCCGGGGTTTAAACTCACGGTCACAGCAAAACTCAACGGACAGACCGGTGTTGAGATGGAAGCGCTTACAGGAGTTAGTGTAGGATTGCTTACCATCTACGACATGCTCAAAGCCATAGACAAAGGAATGGTCATTAGAAATGTGCAGCTAGAGAAGAAATCCGGTGGCAAGAGCGGCGATTTCAATCGTGCATAAGTTTAAAAGGAGACCTAATGATTTTAGACGATAAAACACCAGAGAGACCAAAGATAGAATACCCGACACGCTGGGGATTTAAACTCATAGGCAGGGACAAGGAAGCCCTTTTGAAATGTATTAAAGAAGCGATGGGCGATAAAGAGCATCTTTGCTCTTTGGGCAACTCATCAAGAACAGGCAAGTTCCATACCTATAATGCCAGTTGTATCGTAGATACCGAGGAAGAGAGAAATCGTATCTTCAAATACTGCCAGGATCATGATGACGTGGAGATGGTGATCTGATCCTTCGCATGCATATGTGTGCTATAGATCCCTTCTGCTGCGCAACATTTTATCGGCACTCAAACTCACCAACATAGAGACGATCACATAGGCTAAAAAGAAATAAAGCCCTACTTGTACCTCAGCATGACTGACATCCGAACCGTTGCTTGTGAGATATACCAGCAAAGTAGCCACCACAAAGACATCGAGCATCGACCATTTCCCCACCCATTTAAAGAATGTAACGATGCCGTGAGCAAACCTGTTCTCTATCACCAACGCCACAAACATTAAAGAGAGCGTTTTGAAGAGTGGTATGAGTATAGAAAAGAGGAGGATCACCAAAGCTACCGCGATCTCACCACCCTCCCATAGCTTCATCACAGACCCTAAAAGACTTTTGGACTCAAAGGAGAGTACGACATCACCGATATACTCAAACTCTTTGTGGAGCGTCACTGTCATCAGGGGTGCAACAAGACCAAACGTTAACACGACCAATGCCGCCAAACTGCCAAAAAATGTGAAGAGTCTCAACCCTATCAAAAAAGCACCGCTCAAGATCACGAGGAGTACTCCCATCACATAGAGAGTATAACGCGTCGCCTCTCTCTGATGCTCCCTTTGGGCGATCATGACCGCTTCACGTAAGAGCCGCTTATCATTCTCATAGTATCCCAGGCTGAACTTCTCCACCCATCTTTTTGCCTGGTACTCCGCTTGGGCTGAGATCTCTTTATCCATGACCAGTGCTTGCGTATGCTCTTCATACTGCGTTGCCTGTGAGTAAGCCTGTGCACCAAAATATCCCATGATGATCACCAATAAGAACAATAACAGCATCATTATCTTTTTCTTCATAGAGAGATTATACTATAATCACTGCTATGAATATAGATACATTAAAACAGATAGCACTTGAAGCAGGTAAGATCGTCAAAGCGGGGTACTCTTCCCATAAAGAGGTCTCCCATAAAGGGGTGGTGGACCTTGTTACCGAATTTGATGTTCAAACCGAAGCCTTTATCATCAAACAACTCAAAAAAGCATTCCCAGACCATACCCTTGTTGGAGAAGAGAGTCACCACGGAAGTTACCACTATGATAAGGCCATCTACATCGACCCCATCGATGGTACGACCAATTTCGTTCACGGCATCCCACATCTTGCGATCTCTCTGGGTGTCTGGGAAGAGGGGAAGCCTACGCTGGCTGTCGTCTATAACCCTATTTTGGAAGAACTCTTCTGGGCAGTAGAGGGAGGGGGTGCCTATTGTAATGGACGAAGGATTGAAGTGAGCCCACAAAGCAAGCTTCAAAATGCACTGATCGCCACAGGATTCCCTTATGCGAAGGTCAATGCCGGCATTGAGTACCGCTGGGTGATCAATTGTATGACCAACTTGCTGCCACATATACAGGATATCCGCAGGCTGGGTGCAGCGGCGATTGATTTATGCTATCTTGCTCAAGGAAAGGTAGAAGCCTTCTATGAGATCGATCTTAAACCGTGGGATGTGGCTGCAGGGATCTTGATCGTACAAGAAGCAGGGGGAGAGGTCAGTAATGTAGACAATAAACCCTATGACTTCGATGATAAAAGTATTGTCGCAAGCAATGGCAAAGTACATCAAGAGTTACTACAGTATTTAGAGAAGATCTAAATACTCAGTGAAGCCGGCTTATTTGGTTTCTGATTTTTGAGGGAAGAAGTAGATCATCACCAACAGCCATACAACCGCAATGTCTATGGCAACATCTGCAAAATTAAATACTGCAAAATTAAAACCACAATGCCAGGCAACATAATCCACGACACCCCCATGTACAAAACGATCATACACATTACCCATGGCACCGCCTATGAGTAACCCGACAGGAAAGGCATAACGTTTGATATACCCTTCTTTCACGACAAAGAACAAGATTCCCACGACAAGCAGTGCCTGTATCCATTTAAGGTAAGGGCCAAGAAAGGACAGCATGGAGAAAGCCACACCCTTGTTATAGTGCAGCTCAAGGTCTATACATTGTCCGGGACGATAATACCCCTCGATAAAGAGTGATTTGATATTCTGGTCTATAATGAAAGTCCCCAAAAGGACCAAGAAAAAGACAACAAAGGCTCTCATTAAGCTAATGCCTTTTTAAAGAACGCTACACACTCTTCCATGATCTCTTCAACTTTTTTTTCATCTTTCCCCTCTAGCAGAAGGCGTATTTTATTTTCTGTCCCCGAGTAACGGAAAAGATGACGGATGCCTAAACCTTCAATTTTTTCTTTGAGGGCATCTAATCCTTCGATCGTATCAAAATCTCTTTTTTCCTGTACCAAAAGATTCACCAGTATCTGAGGATACGACGTATACGGGTTAAACACTTCACTCGCTTTTCCCCCCGTTTCTACCAAGTATGCCAAAGCCTGCAGTGCACTGGAGATACCATCTCCCGTCTTTGCATAATCCGAGAAAATGATATGTCCACTCTGTTCTCCACCAAAGTTCATGCCATATTTTTGCATCATCTCCACTACATTTTTATCCCCTACGGCAGAACGGTGCAGTGTAAGCCCCTGAGAAGTAAGGTACTCGTCAAGTCCTTGATTGCTCATCACCGTTGCAACCATCCCATCCCCTTTGAGTGTTCCTTGATTTTTAAGATGTACGGCAAGCACACCCATCAACTTATCACCATCAACGACATCACCCTTCTCGTCGACTATCACCAGTCTATCCGCATCACCATCCAGGGCGATACCGACATCAGCACGATATTCCAGTACTGCTTTTGCCAAATACTCCGGATGCATGGCACCGCACCCTTCATTGATATTAAATCCGTTAGGCTTGTCCCCTAACACCACTACCTCTGCACCAAGCTCCTGTAGGATCGTAGGTCCCACAATATATCCCGCCCCGTTCGCACAGTCGATCACGACACGTTTACCAGATAACGTAGCTGTTTTGGGAAAAGAATTTTTGATATGTACAATATAGCGACCGACAACATCATCGATTCTTTTTGATTTCCCTATCTCTTTACCTGTCACTTGTGCTGCTTCTATCTGTGCATCATCTTCATAGATCGCTTCAATCTCCTTCTCTTTTTCACGGTTCAGTTTGTTTCCATCCAGATCAAAGAACTTGATACCGTTATCCTCAAACGGATTATGCGACGCGCTGATAACAATGCCTGCCGTGGCCCGCAAGGTGCGAGTTAGATATGCCACAGCCGGCGTCGGCATGGGACCGAGCAAACGGATATCGAG
>JBNLDB010000005.1:0-19330 GCA_050304115.1 Sulfurovum sp.
GTTCAGCCCCTTTGAAATCAAAGGTTTTTTTAATGGGTTGATAACAGATACCTGCATCTGAACATCCCTGAAACTCGATCTCAAGGGTATAGTCTCCTTTGACTTTGGACTCGATCTCTTTTGTAGGAATTGCAACAAGTACCTCTTTTTCATACACCATATCACCATCAAAATCATGTGCTTGTGGTTTTGTAACGGTCAATTCCGCTGATTCCTGAGAAATAATTCTATAGATCAATGTGTTTTCATACACATGGATTTTATCTGCCATGATGATCTTTGTTTCTATCACATCATCTTTCACTTCAGCAGTCACCTGAAATGCTTCGCTTGGTGATAAGAATTTCTGTTTTTTCAATGCACTGTCAAACCCTGCAGATGCAAATGTACCTAAAAGGAAACTCAATAAGAGTAACTTTTTTACTAAATCATTCATTATTTTCTCTTTTATATTAAACTTTTATAGTATTCTATTGTACTATTCGTGTATACGCTGTGTAATATTACCAATAATTGGTTAACAATAAAGGTTAAAAATGGCAAATCGTCTTAAAAATGAGTACTCCCCTTACTTACAGCAACATGCTGATAATCCTGTAGATTGGTACCCATGGGGAGAAGAAGCCTTTGAAAAAGCACAAAAAGAGAACAAAGCGATCTTTCTTTCCATAGGGTACAGCTCTTGTCACTGGTGCCATGTCATGGAAGATGAGTCTTTTAAAGATGAAGCGACTGCAAAGATACTGAATGAACATTTCATTGCAGTCAAAGTAGACAGGGAAGAACGTCCGGACATAGACAAACATTTTCAAGAAGTCTACCAGCTGATGAACCAGCGTCCGGGAGGTTGGCCTACTTCCATCTTTCTCACACAGGAACAAAAACCTTTTTACTCAGCCACCTACATTCCTGACGAGCCACGTTACGGTATGATGAGCTTTTCAAGTCTACTCGAAGTGATCGCTGACAAATACAGTAAAGAAAAAGCCCTACTGACTGAAAAAGCCGATGAGATACTCCGTTTCCTCAATCCCAAAGAAGACAAGATACAGGCCACTAAACTCGACCTCAGTATCATCCCAAGGGTCTCAGACCAGGCCAAACAACTCTTTGACAATACAAACGGCGGCTTTAACAAAGCGCCTAAATTCCCTCAAGCCTCGATGCTTGATCTACTCTTAGACCTCTACCGTATCACAGGAGATAAAGAGACACGTGACATGGCACTGCACTCACTCACCTGTATGGCAAAAGGCGGATTGAGAGACCTGGTAGAGGGTGGTTTTTGCCGTTACTCTACCGATAATGAATGGCTCGTACCTCATTTTGAAAAGATGACCTACGACAATGCCCTACTCGCAGAAGTCTACCTCAAAGCCTATCATGTCAGTGGAAAGGATTTTTACAGATCCGTTGCTTTTGAAACAATAGACTTTATGATGGAAAATATGAGCGAAGATGGTCTTTTCTACTCTGCCTCGGATGCTGATACGGAGGGAGAAGAGGGTAAATACTTTGTCTACACCTATGAAAAGGCTTTAAAATCTTTTGATAAAGCAGGTATCCCTAAAGAGGAACATGCGGCACTTGCAGAGGCACTGCATATCACAGAAGAAGGAAACTTTGAAGGTAAGAACATCATCCGTATAGATGACCCTGCCCACAACAACATCCCTTACTATAATGAAGCGATACAGGCACTCAAAAAACGTAGAGAAAAACGTACCCACCCTTTCATAGACAAAAAAGTACTTGTCTCCTGGAATGCCATGATGGTAAAAACACTTTTCAAAGCCTCTCGTGCAGATAATGCATACCTCAAACCAGCACTCAGGTCCCTAGATGCTTTACTGGGGAGCATGTATGTCAATTCTGAACTCTTTCACTCTACATTGATGGGTAAAAAACCGAAGATCAAAGCCTTTTTGGAAGATTATGCCTATCTTGCAGACGCACTCATCGAAGCCTATGAAAGTACACTCGATGAAACCTATCTTATGACGGCGACCAAACTGACGAACAGTGCCATTGAAAAATATTTTGATAAAGGAAAATGGAAGTTCTCACGCGGGGAGTTTGAAACCAATGCGGACATTTATGACAGCTCCTATCCCTCTTCTGTTGCGACCATGATCTCAGTCCTCTACAGTATCTCTTCTCTGGTGGATACCGTCTATAAGAAGTTTGTCTTTAAAACACTGGAGATCTACTCTTATGATATCATGCGCCAACCCATCTCTACTCCGCGTATGAGCCGTATGGTGATCCGTTATCTCAAAGATGATGTCATTATCAAAGCCAAAGAGGAGGCACTTCAAACACATATCAATGATCTGGATACCCTGCCTCATCCTTTCTCTCTTTTAAAAAATGACACCAATGACGGTTTTATGCTGTGCAATTCCAACAGCTGTTTTGGGCATGAAAAAGATTTTAAAGGGATCATCGAAATATTAGAGAAGCGTTAATGCGATTTTTCATTGTTCTTCTCTTCCCTCTGTTTTTACTTTCACAAGAGGGCTTGCAGACACGTACACAAGTACTTATGGGTACGTTTGTAAGTATTTCATTACCAGAAAAACATAACCAGCAGATCGCCCGATCCTTTGAACTGATACAGCGTCTCGAAGATTCCCTCTCTACTTATGATGAGAGTGCCACACTGGCAAAACTGAACAGGAACCATCAAGTAGCCTATGATCCTTACCTGGCTGAAGCCCTTACACTTTCAAGATCGTATTATCATCAGAGCAACGGCTACTTTGATATCACTATCGGATCGATCTCAAAAAAGCTCTACCATTTTGGAGAAGAAAAAACCTACTCTCCTTCCAGACAGGAATTACAAAGTGCCCATCTGGATATCCACGGCATCCATATAGATGACGCACAGATCATCACAGATACCAACATTACCCTGGACCTGGGTGGTATGGGCAAAGGGTATGGTGCAGACAAAGTTGCCCAGTACCTTCATGAGAAAAATATCACAAAAGGGATCATTGCATTGAGCGGGGATATCAGATGCTTGGATCGCTGTGAAGTCTATCTTCAGTCACCCTATTCTGAACAAACATTTGCCAAAGTCAAAAGCAAAAAAGAACAACTCTCCATCTCTACAAGCGGCACTTACAGGAGATTTGCCACCACCAAGGAAGAGCATCACCTCATCAACCCAAAGACTGCTTCACAAGGGCGAGAATTTGTTTCCGTATCTCTTTTTACGACTGCGAACAATGCAAAGATCGATGCCTATGCTACAGCAATCTCTGTCATGTCCAGAACAGAAGCATTGTCATTTTTAAGAGAAAAGAAAGAGATCGGTTTTGTACTGGTAGATAAAGACGGAAAGATACTCTATGGAAATTTAACCGATCTTGCAACGATAGAGTGGTTAGACTATAAAGAAAACCCAACCAACCCCAGCATAACTAAAAATAACAGCACAAAACCCGATAGTGCTACAAGTTTGATCCATCCAGATACCACAAGTCCAAAGGTAATAGCAAAGTAGGAAAAGATATCGAACAGGGCAAAAACAAAAAGAGACATTGCTACGATCAAAGAGACTTTTTGTGAAACGTTGGTGCTGAACAGCATGAAGTGTGCTGTCACAAAGATCAGTGTACCTATGGCAAAGAGATGCGGTGTAGCCACTTCGATCAGCCCTTCTATACTTTTAGGTGCAGGAGCCGTGAAAAAATTTTTCAGCGTGCTAATGATACCTTCATTACACTCCAATCCCTGTGAAAGCAAAAAAAGCCATACCCCGCTCAACAAGATCAAAATTATATAGATGAGCATATACCTTATGGGAAGGCTGTAGAGTGCTGTATTTTTCATTTGAACAAGAGTTTTTTTAAGATCATTAGAGACACGATAGACGCCAGTAGATGCCACAGTACAAAACTGATCAGCCACATAGCTGTCAATGATGCAGAAAGATAATACGCAAGTATCAGCGATACCGGTGCCAATATCCCCGTAAGAAATAACAAGTGTACCACCCATTTGGTCATCCTGTTATCTGAATAGAGACGAATATAGATGGAAGAGAGTATCAAAAGTGCAAAGAGTGTTGTAAAGAGATCAATGTGTACCTGAAGCAGCAGTGAGTCTATCAGTATAGGTTCAACAAAATTCTCTATATCACCAAAAAGTGTCACAGAAGCACTCTGCATATCCAAACCGATCACATAGGCATGAAGCACTGCATCAAATCCGAGATAGAGGAGTATCGCAAATACGACAGAGCCCATCAGATAGCTTAGTAAGGTAGAGTGTGCGAGATCCTTTGTGACTAAAAATTTCATAATCTATTACTTCAAAACAATTTCATAAATGGCTCTAGCAACTCTTGCACCTTCAGTGAGTGACCTTGCCGAAAGCGTGGAACCGCTGATCGTAGGTATATCTTTCCCTACGGTCAGTGCTGCCGATGCATCTCTATCCTGCAGTTGGCCCATCCAAGTTGTGTTCGGGATATACTCCGGTGGCTCGCCAAATGCCATAATTTCCGTAAACTTCAAAGTACCACGGTTGTCAAATGCATAGAGCACTGTAGCCTTTTTTCCTCTTACCTTTCTTGCTATGAGTACTGCATATCCAATTCTTTGCGTTTTACCTTTAATATCGTAATAACGATACACTTTAGTTCTCACAGCTGCCTTCGCTCTGGACTGTACCTGAGAAAACTGTTTTTTTGTCAGTATGATCTGCTTGGGCTCAATCGTACTCACTTCGGTAAATGAAGATTTTATCACATCGTCTACAGATGCTTTACTGCCAGCAACACTGCTTTGGGACAATAGTGTCCCGAGCAGCAGTGTAAAAAAGATCTTTTTCATTGTGTATCCACGTATTAAAATATAAAGCCCAGGCCAAAAGAAAAGACATTGTTATCTACATCATTGACCTCTTTCCATGCATAGTCGGCCTTAAGTACGACCTGGTCTGCAGGGAAAAAGTTTAAGCCGATTGTAACAATATCTGTCTGAAATGTATCTTCATTTAAACCATTAACACTCTTGTCTACCGGATTATAATCTTCGTACTGTGCAAAAACAGGTAATTTATACTCCAGTCCTACCAAAGAAGAGAGATCATACGATGCATTTACGTAGTAACCGCTTGCTTTTTCAGCAGCTGTATCACCTAATTTTTCTGCACCACTCAGCTTAGTCTGCGTATAAAGCCCGTATGCCGAGAATGGTCCATTATCATATGTCGCATGAATATCGAATATCGTAGTGTTGAGTCCTGATACATCTTGAATTGCATCTTCTGGCTTTGGATCTTTCAAGTTAGAGCCATTACCGTAATAGACAGATGCACCGACCATAAGTCCGTTGACACCCGTATAATCTACACGACCTACAAATGCCGGTTCAAATGATGCTTTTTCACTTGACCCCAGTCTTGCACTTCTTATCCAAGAACCATTTGGCTCCATAGTATTTGCATTGTTTACATTCAATGCATTGATCACACCTGCAGTATAGTCAATATTTGCACTGTCAAATCTACCATAAACCAATGCACCGTTCTCATGCCAAGTACTAGGAAGAAGGTATTTTTCAATATCCGGTCTCTGCACTGTGTTAAAAAGTGTCGGTTCGTGTCTAAGGTTTACCAGACCCATTGGCGTCAATACATGTCCAAGTCTTAAGTTCGCTTGCTCACTGAGTAAGAAGTCAAGATATAAAAACTCAACAACAACTTCACCACCCTTATCTGCATTGGCACCATGCTCAAACTCAATCTCTGTATTCAGTACGATCCAGTCATTGAATTTATATCCGAAATAGGTGATAAATCTATACACGTCTGCATAATCATCTTTTCCTTCAGGATTTGCATAATACATCTCACCATATCCCCCTATAGAGAGCGGGTTTTTAGAAAAATATACTTTAGAAGCTGCCGGTCCCAAACCGCTGTATGATTTTTGTGTATCTACCAGTGTAAAACCACCTGTTTGTGTTGCAAGTACCTCTTCAGTAAGCACTGTGTTTTGTTCTTCCAATGCTGCTACTCTCTCCTCTAGTGATGCTGCCTGAACTCCTGTTGCCAATATAGCTGCTAGGCTTAATGCCGTAGTTACTCTTTTCATTTGTATTCCCTTTTCTTTTTTTTCATTTAAATTGATAATTATTATCTAAATTATTATCTAGGCGGAAATTTATCAAAAGAATTCTTAAGAGTTTATTAAATTGATAACAATTATTAAAATAAAAACAAAAAATACTTTTAAATAATTTTCAAAATTCCCTGTACCGAAGTTAAATATCTCGTTGAAAACGAAAATATACCGCAAAATCTTTGTATAGAGGCAAGACTGCATATACTATTCTACATAGATACTAAATGCGTTACACACTTACTCCCCACCACTATGTCATAATGGCACTATCATCATTAAAGGAGTCTATCATGACATGCAACATAGGAAAAATAGATAGGATCATTCGAGCTGTAATTGGTCTAGCTGCACTTGGGTGGGGAATCATGTATGGCAATATCATTGCGGATGTAGTGGGTGTAGTCCTCCTCTTAACTGTTATTATCGGATGGTGTCCGCCCTATGCCCTGTTTGGGATAAATACCGGGTGTAAGCCCAAGGATGATTAAGTTTTAAACCCTGAACACTGAGACTTGAAACCAAAGGATACAGTTTAACATTTCCATGGGGTGAAATATGCTTTTATAGCATATAATAATCTTATAATAGATATAATTTCTTTCAATGAAAGAAAGTTTAAATATATTTTATGGAGATCTCAAAAATTCTTTTAAAGATCTCCTTCCCATTATCATTGTCGTTGCACTGTTCCAGGGGATCATCATCCGGACTGTGCCTGAAAATCTCACTTCGATCATCATAGGTCTTACGATCGTTGCAGTTGGATTGGCACTTTTTATTCGTGGTCTTGAACTGGGTATCTTCCCCGTAGGTGAAGGGTTGGCCATAGACTTTGCTAAAAAAGGCTCGGTCTTTTGGCTATTGCTTTTTGCTTTTACCATAGGGTTTTCCACCACTGTAGCGGAACCTGCCCTTATCGCTATTGCAGACAAAGCCGCACTGATATCAAATGGTCTGGTAGATGCATTTTGGCTTCGTATGACCGTTGCACTCTCTGTCGGATTTGCCATCGCCCTGGGAACACTTCGTATTTTGTTGGGTCATCCTATCGCTTACTACATTATCAGTGGATATATTTTAGTGGTTCTCGTGACGTTTTTTGCACCTAGAGAGATCATCGGCTTAGCTTACGATAGTGGTGGTGTTACCACTTCTACGGTCACCGTACCACTGGTGGCTGCATTGGGGATCGGTCTATCTTCAAGTATCAAAGGCCGTAATCCGGCCATAGACGGCTTTGGTCTCATCGCTTTTGCCTCACTGACACCTATGATATTTGTACAGATCTACGGTATCATCGTTTACAATTTGGGAGAGACAAGTGCCGTATCTCCCTTGGTTGCAGAGGTTACTGAAACTACAAAACGTGTCGCGACTGCCTATACTTTTTCGGCGATGGATACCTTTATGGAACTTCTCGGTGTGATCAAGGATGTTGCCCCTATTCTCACAGTGATATTCTTTTTTCAGTATATCATTATCAAAAAACCTGTCGCACACTTGCATAAGATAGCTACGGGTATCATTATGGTGATCCTGGGTCTTTACGCATTTATCGTAGGACTTGAAATGGGACTTTTCCCTATAGGGGAGACCATCGCCTTTCAGCTTACCGATATGGAAAACTTCCTTCTTATCTATCTCTTCGCATTTCTTATAGGTTTCTCTACGACGATGGCAGAACCTGCTCTGTTGGCTATAGCCATCAAAGCAGAAGAGATCAGTGAAGGGAAAATTAAACAAAATATACTTAGAATGATAGTAGCATTTGGTGTGGCTATCGGGATCGGGTTGGGTTCCTACCGTATCGTCGCCGGTGATCCTATACACTACTATATTATTGTAGGCTATATATTTGTGATCATATTTACCTATTTTGCACCAAAATACATTATACCTATTGCCTATGACAGTGGTGGGGTCACCACGTCAACCGTGACGGTACCACTGGTTGCAGCACTAGGCTTAGGATTGGCAGAGAACCTGGAATGGTGTGACCCACTGATAGATGGATTTGGTCTCATTGCCTTTGCCTCCCTATTTCCGATGATCACTGTAATGGGGTATGGTATTCACGCAGAGTATTATAAAAAGCAACAGAAGCTAGAACAATCCAATATTGAAGGAGAAGCATTATGAAATTTACAGCACTGATCGTCATCATACAAGATAAAGATGAAGAAGCCGCTATAGAAGCTGCCAAGGGAGCAGGTGCAGGTTCTGTGACCATTTTACATGGAAAGAATATCGGGCTTGAAGAGAAAAAAGTCTTCTTTGGTCTCACACTTGAGGAAAATGTCTCCGTGCTGCTTTTTGTCTTACCGAGAAAACTCTCACTGCAAGTTATGCGCTTACTTCGTGAAAAGTTTGACCTGGACAACCCGGAGAACAGTGGCTTGGCATTCACGCTACCATTAACGCATGTAGCAGGTCTTGATACAAAAGAGTTACACAAATTTGAAGATGACATGAAATCAATGATATAAAGGATAAACAGATGTTAGTAGAAAATGTAATGACACCTAAAGAAAAATTGATAGTGATCTCAGCGATGTCTACAGTCAGAGAAGCACTGAAGCTCATGAAAGAGCATAAAGTACGTTCTGTCATTGTCGATAAGACCACCGAGAATGGTGCCTATGGTCTTTTGACCTTTAAAAATATTTTACAAAGTATTGTGGCTGAAGATGGTGATATAGATCTGCTGAATGTCTATGACATCGCTACAACACCAGCCTTCTCTGTCTCTGCAAAACTGGATGTAAAGTATGCGGCAAAAATGATGGTACAAAACAGCATTAAACGTCTATTGGTCATTGATAACAATGAACTTTACGGCATCCTCACCATGACCGATATCATCAGTATCCTTATGGATAGCGTAGAATAACTTTATTTTTTCACGACAGGGAAGGTCAGGATAAAGGTACTTCCCTCTCCTTTTTTAGACTCCAGGTCCAATTTTATTTTGTATTGTTTACAAATAGAAAGTACGATATTCAGTCCTATGCCAAAACCGCCACGTTCATCATTTTCTCTGTAATAGCGCTTAAAGATATCCTCCTGTACTTGTTTATCTATACCGATCCCCGTATCTTTCACTTTTAACACATGATCCTTCAGTGTAATCAAAATACTATCCCCCACGTCAGAATATTTGATAGCATTAGAGAGTAAATTATCAATCAGCCTATACGACGATGTCTTAGGCATCAGTACTTCTGTAGGTTCAAGGTCCAGTGAGATATGCAGACGTTTGGAATCAATGAGTTCCTTCACATACTCCACTCTCTCTTTGACCACATCAGAAAAACACAAAATCTCTGAAGGCTCCACTTTACCTTCAAGTCTATAGGTAAGAGAACTGTACATCACAGAAAGCCTTTTAGCACTGGCTTCCAAACGCTGCAATTTTTTACGGTCAATATTTTTCAGAGACTGGATCGTCATCAATATGGCTGAAATGGGTGTATTGAGCTCATGGGTGGTATCTGAAATAAAATTATCCAAAGACTCGATCTGTTCCCTGACCGGTCTTAAGAACAGGCGACCTAAAAAATACCCTACGATTCCCATCAGAATGAATGATAATACCAGGTAGCCTATGATCTTAATACGTAAACTCTGTACATTTTTTGAAAGGGCATTCTCTTTTAAGACGATATAATGCACGCCTAAATGGTCACTCTTATCTTCCATCACTGTGTAAGCACTTCCATCTTCAATAAAGAAGCTTTGATCCGTTACTTTAAACTCATCGACTTCCGAGTATATAGGTTTTTTGTCCTTATCATAGTATCCTACTTGAAAACGGCAATGTTTTAAATGTTTTAAGAACTCATATTGACTCGCCAAATCCATCTCGTTTTTTGCGCCATCATCCATAGCCTTCATCACGATGGATGATGAGAGCATACGTGCCTGGTACATCATTTCAAATTTCATGGCATTTTGCATAGAAACACGGTTATTTTCAAAAAAGAGATACCCAATGATAGCGAGTAAGCTGAAGACCGATATCAGATAAACAGCTAAAAAACTAAAAAGTGATTTACGCTCATACGATGTTAAAACGATAACCTTCTCCTTTGATGTTCTCAAAATACTCTTTATCAAACATCTTTCTCAGATTTTTAATATACGTACGTATGGTCGCATGTGCAGGAACGTTTTCATCATCCCAGACATTTTCTATGATCTCATCACAAGAGATGATCTTTCCTATATTACGGATAAAGTACTCCAGTACCTGTGACTCCTTCTGTCTCATCTCGATCACACCATCTTTTAAAAAGATTTGATGTGCTTTAGGAATAAACCTCATACCGTCAAACTCTATCTCTTCTTGTAGACGGTAAAGCCTGACAATATGTTCAATACGGGCGTTCAACTCTTCAAGTTCAAAAGGCTTTCTCAGGTAATCATCTGCCCCCAGATCAAAACCTTTTTTGAGATCCTCTACCCCTGAAAGAGAGGTGATATATATTGCTGGTGTAGTATTACCGATCTCACGTAAGTATGAAAGTATTTCAAAACCATTGATATTGGGGACATTCACATCTAGAAGCAGCAGATCATAAGAACCCGAGCCTATTGCGTCGAGTGCTTTTTCCCCATCAAAAAAACTCTCTACTTGATACCCTTTTTCCAGTAGAAATTCCTCCATGATCTCCTGCAGTATCACATCATCTTCAAGCAACAATATATTCATACCACACCTTTTTATAATTCAATGATATATTTTAGCATACTCTTTGTGTAGATGAGTACACAAAGAGTTTATGCTATAATCCTGCCCGACAAGGGTCAACAATTCACTACAGGGAGGCACTACATGCCAAATTTTAAACAATCAACACTTTATCTATTCATCACTCTGCTTTTCTTCTCCGGTTGTACGCAAGTGGTCACAGCACCTGTTAAGGTTGCAGGTTCTGTTGTAGGTACCACCTTGGATGTCGCAAGCGGTACGGTCGGTGTTATTACTGGTACAGGTTCAGACGATGAAGATGATGAAGATGATGAAAAAAATGAAGAAGATTAATATCTCTGTGCATTCTTAAATTCAGAGATCTCACTCTCCACCATCTCATCTATCATTCTTACATAGAGATCATTGATAAGGTTGGGAGAAAGGCCGAGTGAAATCGCTTGTTCTCTTACATGAGCGATCACATCAGCGATTCTCTCCTCTGCTTTGACCTCATCCACACTCGTTTTAAAATGTGCGATCTGTTTAATATACTCATTACGTTTTGCGATCAGTTCTACTATCTCTCTATCTACACTGTCGATCTCATTTCTCGCTTCTTCAAGTGTGTTACACTTTTTAAATTCCATATTCTATCCTTCAATACTATCACTGTAATTGCTGTATTATAGCCTAAAAGTATCTTAAATAATACACTTTAAACTCTTTAGCTATTTAGCTATAATGGTTGAATGAAAAGTAAAAAATATATATTATTCTTTATTATAATGACTATATTTTTTTGTATTACTTCCTTAAATGCTGCAGAAGATACAAATGCAACAGATGATAAAGAGTGGATTTTTTTGCCTTTTGCATTTTCCAGTGATGCTACCGGATTTGCAGGGGGTGTCAGTGCGATGAAAAGAGCTTTATTCCAACCCCAAACCACATTTCTTGCTACACTCTTTACTGGCCTGCCGCAAGATATTACCATCAATGATCAGCCAGATGAAGCGACCTTTTCCGGAGGGTTCATTTCTTTTTCAGATTATAAACTTCCCTACACGGACCGGCTCTTTTTCTCCTTTATGGGTTTAAAAAGTTATTTTCCAAAAAACCGTTATTATATAGATGGGTCACATACGTCCAATATTGATGATGCCTACATCAGTTCGGGAGATTCAGACTTCTTCACCACTACCTTCAGATACACGCTTCCCATAGGAGAAGGCGTAGACAATCCTGCAGGCCTCTACAAATTGGAAGGCGGTTTCTGTGTAGGCAGGGAGGATTGCGGAGGTGGTGTCCCTTTCGTAACCGGTAGAACGTCTATAGGAATAAAGACGTTTTTCCAGACAGACAATACAGAGAATACAGAGATGTGGGAAGATTCGATCTGGTGGAAGAACGGAACGGATCTACCGACATGGAATACCAATGGTCTAAGATTTTTTCTTACGCATGATAATACAGATTTAGATATCAATCCCGCTAGAGGATACCAATTCCAACTGCAGTATTCCAAAGATTTCGGCTGGGGAGACTCCCTTCAGAGTTGGGATTTTCTAGAATTCAAGTACAATCACTACTTTGAACTGGATACGTTTTCTTTCACCCGGCAAAACGTACTGGCATTAAGTCTATGGACAGGGTACTCATTCTCCTGGGACAATGATGCAGAGATCTCTCCAGGCTTCGATGCCCATCGGCCCCCTATGTGGGAAGGTGCCAGACTAGGTGGATTCAACAGGATGAGAGGCTATGACCAGGACCGTTTTTCAGACAAAGCAGCCTTTTACGCTACTGCAGAATACAGAGCCATCATCGACTACAATCCTCTGAAGGACATCTCCTGGATACCGGCGAAAGTAGATTGGTTTCAGGTCGTTCTCTTTGCCGAAGCCGGAAGGGTGCATGACCAATACAATCTTGATCTTGTAAGTGATATGAAATATGATGGAGGCATCAGTCTGCGGGCCATGGTATCGGAGTTACTGATACGCTTTGATGTCGCAACAGGTGAAGAAGATACGTATCTGTGGCTCATGGCACAGCATCCATTTGACTTTTGATGAATAAAACTCAAAATAAAAGATCTGTATCTCTCTTATTTTCAATTTTATCTCTATCATAAGAGGGTCACCCTCTTATGAATAATATGGCTTATAGAAGCAGAGTCTTACTCTACTTCTGCATCGATCACATCGTCATCGTCTGCTTTTTTGGCTTCTGGGTTTGCACCGCCTTGCTCTTTAGCATACATCGCTTCAGCTAGCTTATGGCTTTTTTCAGTCAATGCTTTTACTTTTTCATCGATCTGCTCTTTGGTTGCAGAGTCATCTTTGATGACAGCTTCAAGCTCTTCAATAGCTGCTTCAATACTTGCTTTTTCTGTCGCATCAAAGTTTTCACCTAGGTCACTCAATGACTTTTTCGTCTGGTGAACCAATGCATCTGCCTGGTTTCTTGCATCAACCACTTCTTTTCTTTTTTCATCTTCAGCTTTGTGCGCTTCAGCATCTTGAACCATTTTTTCGATCTCTTCATCAGAAAGTCCTGACGAACCTGTGATCTTGATCTCTTGAGATTTACCCGTACCTTTGTCTTGTGCAGATACTGTCAAGATACCGTTCGCATCGATGTCAAATGTGACTTCGATCTGTGGTACACCTCTTGGTGCTGCCGGGATATCTCTAAGCTCGAACATACCAAGTGATTTGTTGTCTTTAGAGAACTCTCTTTCACCTTGAAGTACATGAATGCTCACCGCTGGCTGGTTATCTTCCGCAGTTGAGAAGACTTGTGATTTCTTCGCAGGGATCGTTGTTCCTTTTTCGATCACTTTAGTTGTCACTCCACCTAATGTTTCAATACCAAGAGAAAGTGGTGTTACATCAAGTAAAAGTACATCTTTTACATCACCCGCAAGTACACCACCTTGGATAGCCGCTCCAAGTGCAACAACTTCATCAGGGTTCACAGATTTATTCAACTCTTTACCAAAGAATTTTTTCATCTCTTCTTGCACCAATGGAACTCTTGTAGAACCACCGACCATAACTACTTCGTTGATATCTGAAGTGTTAAGACCGGCATCTTTAAGTACGCCTTGTACTGTTTTGATCGTACTTGCTACCAGGTCACCGATGAGTGATTCGAATTTTGCTCTAGTGATCTTTGTTACCAAGTGTTTTGGTCCTGATGCATCAGCCGTAATGAACGGAAGGTTGATCTCCGTCTCAGTGGATGAAGAGAGCTCTTTTTTAGCTGTTTCTGCTGCATCTTTCACCCTTTGAAGCGCCATCACATCCGCTTTTACATCGATACCTGTATCTGATTTAAATTGCTCAGCTACATAATCGATGATCTTGTTATCAAAATCATCACCACCAAGGAATGCATCCCCGCCTGTAGCCATAACTTCAACAACACCGTCACCAGTTTCAAGTGCAGTTACGTCAAATGTACCACCACCAAGGTCATACACTACGATCTGCTCTGATTCTTTTTTATCAAGACCATAAGCCAATGCAGCTGATGTAGGTTCATTGATGATACGAAGTACATTCAGTCCTGCGATCGTTCCAGCTTCTTTTGTCGCTTTTCTTTGTGCATCATTAAAGTATGCCGGTACTGTAATAACTGCATCAGTTACGGTCTCACCAAGGTATGCTTCTGCATCCTCTTTCATTTTCATAAGTACTTTTGCAGAGATCTCTTGTGGTGTATAGGTTTTACCTGCTACTTCGATCGCACATGCACCAGATCTGTCTATGATGTGGTATGGAAGCTTATCTTTTGCTTCTTGCGCCTTCTCTTCACTCATCATAAGACCCATAATTCTTTTAATAGAATAAATGGTTTTCTCAGGGTTTGTGATCGCTTGTCTTTTTGCAGACTCACCCACAAGTACTTCACCTTTGTCTGTAAATGCAACGATAGAAGGAGTGGTATTTTTACCCTCTTTGTTTGCGATGATCTTTGCCTCACCATTATCATACACTGCCATTGCAGAGTTTGTTGTTCCTAAATCTATTCCTAATACTTTTGCCATATTAAATCCTTAACTATTCTATTTTATTTTTATTTACAGGTTGAAACCATTGCCGGTCTCAATACACGGTCTTTTATTGTATACCCTTTTTGCATCACTTGAACAATATCACCTGTTTCATGGGCATCACTCTCCACTTGCATGATCGCCTGATGAACTTCCGGATCAAATTCACCTTCACACTCCACTTCCTTGATATGGTTTTTTTCCAATATCTTTTTAAGCTGATCATAGGTGAGATTGACTCCCTCTTTCATCTTTTCCAAGACTTCAGAACTGTCTTCACTGCCTTCCATTGAAGCCAATGCATTTTCAAAAGAGTCCATGACTGACAAAATATCTTTTGCAAAACTTTCATTTGCATAGGATACAGCATTCATTTTATCTTTCTCTAAACGTTTTTTAGAGTTCTCGAAATCAGCATGGGCTCTGAGATATTTATCTTTATAGTCAGCAGCTTCTGCAAGTGCAGCTTCAAGAGGATCAACTTCTACAGTCTCCTCTCCTTCTGTCTGCGCTTCGAGTTCTTCAGCCTGAGGCTCTTCAAGATTTTCATTCTCTTGACTCATATACAGACCTCCTTTTGTTTATAAATTTTATAAATATTGCATCTTCATATCTAATGCTTGGGGCAATTATACAACATTGAGTGTATCTTTGTCAAGTACTAGTTGAGTTGATATGACTAAACTTAGTAAAAAGTGCCTAAATGTCTATTAGTAGGTTAGCAAAATGCTGTGTAACTTGCGTGTAAGATAAAATATTTAGGTAGTTTTGGATGGGGGAAAGTATTTGTATGTGTATAGAAGTTATCAGCCCGAAGGCTGATAAGCGATAAAGTATTAGTTTCTAATACCAAGATCTGCTTTGATAGTGTTCCATCTAGCAAGATCTGTATTTTTAAGATATCTCATAAGTCTTCTTCTTTGACCTACCAATTTAAGTAGTCCTAGTCTTGAAGAGTGATCTTTCTTGTTTGTTTTAAGGTGATCAGTTAAGTATTTGATTCTCTCAGTAATAAGAGCTACTTGTACTTCTGTTGAACCTGTATCGCCGTTTCCTCTAGCATATTTAGCAATAATTTCTGCTTTTTTCGCCTGATCTAAAGCCATAATGACCTCCTGATTGGTATTTAATTTCCAAAATCTATTTGGGAACGCAATCATAGCATAATAAGCTTAGAGGAATATTGGCATCGACTCTGCTTACTATAATGTTAATTTTTAATGTTAATTAGAGTAAAATACTCCTAATTAAGTAAAAGGTTTTATTATGCTATTGACCCGTGCAAGTGAATATGCTCTACTCTCTTTGGATGCTATACGAAAATCTGACACCCCTATCGGTGCAGAACAGTTGGCCAATGAACTGTGTATTCCTAAAAGTTTTCTTGCCAAGATTTTACAAAGTCTTGCAAAAAAAGGTATTCTCGAATCACGTAAAGGTGCGCATGGTGGATTTATCTTAGCCAAAGAGGTGAATGAGATCAGTGTGAATGATATCATTTTTGCTGCTGAAGGTAAAGCGCCTGCTGTTTTTGACTGTACCAGCTATACCAGTACCTGTCCAAACGGCACTATAGGAAGTTGTGCTATTTCACCTTTTCTCATCAATTTCCAAACAAAGATCGATGACTTTTTAAATGGTTTAACCCTGGGCGACATACTTTAACCCGGGTTAATTACTTCTCCTCAGGGTCTATGCTATAGACCTACAAGTACTTCATTGTATAATACATTTATATTCAACCCCTAAAAAGGCATATTTTAATGAAACAACATGTTTACCACCTCTCCCATATAGATCTCGATGGCTACGGATGTCAATATCTCTCCAATCAGTGTTTTGACACCATCGACTGCTATAATGCGAACTATGGTCCGGAAGTCACAGCCAGACTGGGTGAGATCGTGAAAAAGATCGAACAGGATAAATTTTTACACGGAGATGAGATTGAAGCGCTCATTCTCATCACAGACCTCAACCTCACGACCAAAGAGGGCACCTGGATAGAGAATGAAGCTGTACGTATCGGTGCGAAGCTTCAACTGCTTGACCATCATGCTACAGGAGCAAGTGCTGCAGAACGTTTTGCCTGGTATACACTTGATACGACCCGTTGTGCTACGTTGATCACCTATAACTGGCTGCAGCAACATTATGGTTTTGATAAGAGCAATGACTTTGCTACCATCGTACAAGCGATCAATGCCATTGATATCTGGCTCAGTGAGGATACACTGTTCGAGTATGGGAAAGTGATGCTTGGCATGATCTCCGGTGCAAGAGAAGTGAACCGTATCTTATTTCCGGCAGAGGACAGAGCCTTTAAACTTTCCCTTATAGAAGCAGCCAAACAAAGGGTAACTGAAGAAGATGCACCCATAAAACTGGATGATGACCTGCATCAGATCAAAAAATCCTTTTTTAGACAAACAGAAAATAATACCAAAGACAACCTTGTTGCCTATTATGTCACAGACCTGCTCACAAAAGAGAAACAACGCCTTACCATTCATTACAAAGGCTATAAGGGCATACTTGGCTACAATGTAGGCAATACATCCATCATAGGAAACGCCTGCATGGTGGAAAATGATGACTATGATTTCTATATGGATGTGAACTTTAGAGGGCACTTTTCACTTAGAAGTAACAATAAAATGGATGTCTCAGTGATGGCTGCACACATTGGAAATGGTGGTGGGCACCCCAATGCAAGTGGTGGTAAGATAGAGGGATACAAAGATTCTTTTGTCTATGCTGATGTACGTAAATTTGTGCAGGATTATATCGACAAGAAGTGCGAATAGACACGCTGCTAGATCTTCACTCTTGCCTCTAACGCACGGGAGAGTGACATCACATCTATGTTCTCCAGATCTACCCCTGTCGGTACACCCTGGGCGATCTTGGTAAAGTTGATATCAAGCCCCTTAAGCTTATCTTCTATGTAAAGGATCATCGTATCTGTAGCAATGCTCGGAGGAAATGCAAATATAATTTCATCTACCCCTCCTACGGCATAGAACAAATGTGCTTCATCCAGGTCACTTACCTCAGTCACCACATAATAGACACCGTCAAAC
Organism: Sulfurovum sp.; assembly: GCA_050304115.1. Lineage (GTDB taxonomy): Bacteria > Campylobacterota > Campylobacteria > Campylobacterales > Sulfurovaceae > Sulfurovum. The sequence goes on from JBNLDB010000005.1 coordinate 17,979, forward strand.
TGTCCACTCTCTTCGATGGTCAAGATGTCTTTAGCACTTTGTACAATACACAGTTTTGTATTATCTCTGTAGGGATCAGAACAAATGGCACAAAGCTCATCTTCGCTCATATTGTGACATTTACTGCATTTTTGAATGACATTGACACCTGTTTCCAGGGCATGTGCCAGTTTCATAGCCCCAAATCCGTCTTCCATTACCGCATGATAGGCTAAACGGATCGCTGTTTTTTTACCGATGGAAGGTAAAGAGCCAAAGGCTTCCACCAGGTTTTCAAAGGCTTCTATTTTGTAGTGTTTCATATCGTACCGGCCTCCATGGCTGCGCTCTGCTCCGGCCATTTTGGTTCCGAAGCTAAAATCATGAAACTATTTATCATTTCCTAACGCTTCTCATAATCTACAACTTTAGAGTATTCCACAACGGTCTTTATGAAATCTACTACTTTGAGATGTTCTGGGTGTATCGCATAAGCATCCAATCCTTCTTTACTTTCAAATACTGTTATGATACTAAGATCCATCGCACGTTCTTCCGTAGAAAAGTTCACGCCGACATCTATACTGCGAAGTGTCGGTACTGCTCCCATAAGATTCTCCAACATCTGTTTTGCCTGTATGATATTGGCTTTTTTATTTTCTTCTTTGAATTTAAATGTGACGATATGTACAACCATAATGAACTGCCTATTATTTGTATTTTTGTGATTATAACCAAATTATGGTAGAATTCGCCCAAATCATTCCCTATCTATGGAGATATATCAATGACAGATTTAGATTATTATGAAGTACTTGAAGTAAGTAAAGACTGTTCAGGTGCTGAGCTTAAAAAATCATACAGAAAACTTGCAATGAAATACCATCCAGACAGAAATCCGGATGACAAAGAAGCTGAAGACAAGTTCAAAATAGTCAACGAAGCCTACCAGGTACTCAGCGATGAAGAAAAAAGAGCGATCTATGACCGTTACGGTAAAGCAGGTCTTGAAGGCCAAGGTGGCATGGGCGGCGGATTTGGCGGTGCGAACATGGATGATATCATGGATATCTTTAACTCTATGTTCGGAGGCTCTGGCGGTGGATTCGGCGGTTTTGGCCAAGCACGAAGAGACCCAGGCCAAAAATATGCACTGGACTTTGAGATAGAAGTACCTTTAAAATTTCATGAAGCCGTCTTTGGCTGTGAAAAGAAGATAGAGATCCGTTACAAAACACCTTGTGGTGACTGTAAAGGTACCGGTGCAAAAGATGCAAAACTGGAGACATGTGACTACTGTCAAGGACAAGGTCAGGTACTGATGAGACAGGGGCCTATGCAGTTTGCCCAAACGTGTCCAAAATGCCATGGTC
>JBNLDB010000006.1:0-19091 GCA_050304115.1 Sulfurovum sp.
AGTGCCAATCGAACAACTGAAAGATATCGTAGATTATGGGATCATAGGATTTCTCTTTTTCTTGAGTTTTATTACCTTTGCCTTTGCTATAGAGAGAGTACTTTTCTACCGTAGTATCGAACTAACAGACTATAAAAATAAAATCGCTTTGGAACTGGATATTTCCAAACGTTTGGCGACCATTGCTTCTATAGGTTCAAATGCCCCTTATATAGGATTGCTTGGTACGGTAATTGCTATTATCCTTACCTTTTATATCATCGGCGACCAGCAAGATACGATCAACCCCGGCGAGATCATGAAACACTTGGCACTTGCACTTAAAGCGACTGCTGCCGGTCTGGTTGTAGCCATCCCTGCCACGGTCATTTACAATGCCCTGCTTACAAGAGTCGATACGATCTTGGCCCAATGGGAAATCGCACAGGATCCAAACGCGTAATGAGGAGAGAACGCTTTGACAAAATGAATGTCGTACCATTCATAGATATCGTACTCGTTCTACTGGTCATAGTACTTGCCACCGCTACTTTTGTAGAAAATCGAGCCCTCAAAGTGGACCTTCCGACTGCAAGCTCGAAAAAAAGCGAAGAGAAGAAAAACATCCAGATAGCTGTCAATAAAGAGGGAGTCTACTCCTATGAAAAAGAAGTATTGAGTCTTGAGCTCATCAAGGAAAAACTGATGAAACTTGATCCCAAAAAGGATCTTATCTCTCTGCGTATGGATAAAAGCAGTGAGTTTCGGTACTTTGTAGATATTATAGATATTCTTAAAACCAAAGGGTTTGAGAATATTTCGATCATTACGAAGCAGTAACAACTTCATCATTTATTGTCCTCGTACTTGATATGTAGATGACAAGTTGCCTAGAATATAATTTCTTACTAATTTGATTGAACTTCCTATCATCCACACTGCGGTACTGTTACCCTCTTCATTTTTTTAGAAAAACCGAAGCAAAAAAGCGTCATGGCTCTCGAAACGCTTCGCTTTCAAGGGCGTTCGCCATGACAAAAGCACGCGCTTTGCGATCAATAACAAGAAAAGCATTATTTCATAAATCGTACACCGTACGCTTCTGACACTACGAACACCCTTGTAAGCGAAGCGATTTGAGAGTAGTGTCGACTTTTGTTTACTTTTCTAGAAAAGTAAAGAGAGTAACAACGCCACGGTTTAGATGATAGGAAATTCTGTAAAACTTACAAAAGCCTTCATTTTCTTAGCAAAAAAATTACCCATCAAATATAAAGATGACAGACTTTCACTATTCTGTCATCATGCCATATGGCCGCTTCAATTTCTCCGTTAACTGATGCATACTGACAGAACGCCCTTCTCTGGCAAACTCGCGTCCATCCATGAAAACGATCATCGTAGGGACTGAAAAGACTTGAAAGTGTGCCGAGATCTCAGGGTTTTCATGTGCATCCAAATAAATCTGCTTAAGTAAAGGAAAGTGCTCATCAAAGACCTCTTTGAACTTGGGTCTGAGTGCATGGCATACACTACAGTGCTCTCCGGAAAAATAGAGTAAAACCCCCACTTCACTTCTGATAGTGTTTTGCAGTTCTTCTAGTGTCATACGTTATCCTTGAATGATTTTCAGCATTATAATTCTTAGGAACTACAACTCAGCTTCTGATTTTTAAATTCTTGCGGGGTGGCGTCTGCCCATCTTTCATAGGCTTCATGTTCCCCATAAGGGTCCTGCGCGATTTTGAACAGTGTATCCACCACACTAAAATCACCCTTTTGCGCAGCTTCTATAGCCTCTTGCAGCATATAGTTTTTGAGTACGAACTTTGGGTTTGTCTGTAACATCGCACTGTGCCTCTTCTCCATCGTAGAGGTATTTGCTTTAAGTCTTTCATCATACCTGTCCAGCCACTCGTTCATCGGCTTATGGTAGAGCCCCAGGCCCAAGAGTGTCGTTCTCTCTCCGTTATAACGGCTGAGTGTTCTAAAGAAAAGTGTATAGTCTATCTGCAGTCCCTGCATCATTTTCAATAAATGTTTGATAAGTTCCAGGTCCCCCTCTCTCAAAAGATCCAAGCCTAACTTTTGACCCATCAGCTGGAGGTATCGCTCGGTGTAGAGCTCTGCATACCTTGCCAATGCTTTTTCCAACTTGAATATATGCACCATCGATGAGAGTGCATGCATCAGTGCCTGCAGGTTCCACTCCCCTATATCGGGCTGGTTTCCAAAGCTGTAACGTCCGCCCTGGTCTGTATGGTTACAGATGTACTGAAAATCATAGTTATCCAAAAATGCATACGGGCCATAGTCTATGGTAAGCCCTGCAATCGACATGTTGTCTGTGTTCATCACACCATGGTTGAAGCCCACGGCCTGCCACTCTGCCATAAGTCTGGCTGTTCTTTCTACCACTTCTGTAAAGAATTTCAGATATTTGTTGGGTACCTCTACCAAGTGAGGATAACTCTCCGCGATCGCATAATCAGCCAATGCTTCCAACTCTTCATACCGTTTTTTGTGTGCAAAGTACTCAAAGGTACCAAAACGTACCCATGAAGGAGAGACACGAAGCACGATGGCCCCGGTCTCCCATACTTCTCTGAAGACCTTATGTTCTGAACCGATGAGTGCCAGGGCTCTTGTACTCTCTATACCAAGTCCATGCATCGCTTCACTCATAAGATACTCACGAATGGAGGAACGCAATACGGCACGGCCGTCACCTGAACGTGAGTAACGTGTCTGGCCGGCACCTTTAAGCTGCAGATGCCACTGTTTGATCGTACCTATATTGATAGCCCGCCCGTCTCCCAGACGCGGTACAAATTGGCCGAACTGATGTCCTGCATAACACATTGCAAAAGGATCTGATCCTTCGAGTTCCCAGGCACCGTTGACAAACTCTACGAAAGCATCACTGTAGAGCTCTTCACAGTCTATATCCAATAGCTTTGCTACCTCTTCATTCGCATGGATCAGAAATACATTCTCCAGTGGTGTGGGTTTGACTCTGGTATAGCACTCTTGGGGTAATGCCAAATAGGGGTTGGTCAGTTTTATTTCATTTAGTTTCATAGTTAAATTCTACTCAGCACGGCTTTGATGCGACTTAAGCCAAATAGGAGTATAATCACACAATTAATTTGTAAGGAATCACGAATGGGTAGAGCGTTTGAATACCGTAAAGCAGCGAAAATGAAAAGATGGGGAACCATGTCAAGAGTTTTCCCTAAATTAGGAAAGATCATCACGATGGCAGCCAAAGAAGGCGGTCCGGACCCTGACATGAACCCTAAACTTCGTACAGCAATTCTCAATGCCAAAGCGCAAAACATGCCTAAAGACAACATCGAAGCAGCGATCAAAAGAGCTTCTGCAAAAGATGCTGCAGATATCAAAGAGTTGACCTATGATGTCAAAGCGGTACATGGTGTGCAGATGATCGTAGAGTGTGCTACTGACAACAATACAAGAACGGTTGCCAATGTAAAGGCCATCCTTGCCAGAAACGGTGGAGAGATGCTTACATCAGGTTCACTGAACTTCATGTTCACACGCAAATGTGTCTTCGTCTTTAACAAAACGGATGATATGGACCTGGAAGAGCTGGAATTGGAACTCATTGACTTTGGTTTGGAAGAGATAGAAGAAGATGTAGAGCCACAAGAGGTCGGTGACGATATCAATATCGTGAGAATTTATGGTGATTTTACGGCATTTGGTGAATTAAGTAAAGCACTCGAAGATATGAACATAGAGGTCAAAAAAGCGACTTTAGAGTATGTTGCCAATACACCGATAGAGCTCAGTGATGAACAGATGGAAGAGGTCGATGTGCTTATCGATAAACTGGAAGATGATGAAGACGTACAATCTGTCTTTACAAACATCGCCTAAAAAGTGAGTTAGTTCATAGAGTTGAACTGTAGAGCGCATATCCTACACTGAGGATATGCTTTGGAAAGTCTCATTTATCTCTTAATAAAATGTCATCAATAGATGTGGTGAATCCTCATCAATATTCCAACCTGCCGTGTCTGACTGTGCCATATGATGTGCTGATGCAGTTGAAGCTAAACCGATCGCCAAGAGTAATAGTGTAATTAGTTTTTTCATAGTAATCCTTTCTTCTTTTTATTAAAATGTCATCAAAAGATGTGGTGAATCCTCATCGATATTCCAACCTGCCGTGTCTGACTGTGCCATATGGTGTGCTGATGCACTTGATGCTAAACCGATAGCCAAGAGTAATAGTGTGATTAATTTTTTCATTCTTTGAATCCTTTCTTTTTTAAAGATGAGGAAGTATAGAATAAAAGTATGAAGAGAGTGTGAAATATATTGGAGAGTTGAATATAATGATCACAGCCTGCACAGTCTGTGATCACTTGAAAAGAAAAAGCTTACTGTTCGTGTTGTTCTACGAACTCCTCATATCCACCTTCAAAATCGATCACAGTTCCATCTTCATTGAGTTTGATAATACGGTTTGCAAATGCATCGATGAGTTCCCTATCGTGAGAGACACAGATCACACCGCCCTGGTAATTATGTAAAGCTTCACCTAAAGCAACAATCGCTTCAAGGTCCAGGTGGTTGTTTGGCTCATCCATCACAAGAAAGTTCGAGGAATCCATCATCATTTTAGACATCATAACACGGTGTTTTTCTCCACCAGAGCATGCATCGATTTTCTTTTTCTGTTCTTCACCGCTAAAAAGCATACGACCCAATGTTTTTCTGATATCATCGATATGCCATTTAGGGTCAAATCCCTGTATCCACTGTGGCAACTCTTCATCGCCTACGACAAGGTCTGTCGTATTTTGCGGGAAATAACTGGTGGTAATGGTCTGTCCCCATTTAAACGTACCTGAATCAGGTTCAGTCTCTCCCATGAGAATTTTAAGGAGTGTGGTTTTACCTGCACCATTGGTACCTATAAGAGCAATCTTGTCACCTTTGTTTACCTTGAAAGTAAGATTCTCAAAAACTGTTTCTCCATCATAGCTTTTAGAGAGTCCTTCTACTTCAAGGACCTCATTACCGATCTCTCTATGTGCCTTGAACATAATAGAAGGGTCACGTCTTGAAGAGAGTTTGATCTCACTGACATCCAGTTTATCCAATTGCTTTTGACGACTTGTTGCCTGTTTTGCTTTCGAGGCATTCGCAGAGAATCTGGCGATGAACTTTTCAAGCTCCTCTTTCTCTTTCAGCGCCTTACCTCTGTCTGCCTCTGCCTGCTTGGCAATAAGGTTGGCTGCAATATACCACTCATCATAGTTCCCTGTGAACTCACGGATGTTTTGGAAGTCAAGGTCAAGAATGTGCGTCACGACACCGTTAAGAAAGTGTCTGTCGTGAGAGATCACAAGCAGTGTACCTTCATGACGTTTCAGTTCATTTTCCAACCATGTGATCGTATCCATATCAAGGTTGTTGGTAGGCTCGTCAAGAAGGAGTACATCAGGCTTCAAGAAAAGCACCTGCGCCAGTAAGATCTTAAACTTGTCCCCACCCGTCAGTGTAGACATAAGCTCATCATGTTCTGATGCAGGGAAACCTAACGCTTCAAGCAGTTTTTCTATCTTGACATCAGATTCATAAGTAGGGTCTTCATCTGCACAGATCATTTCAAGTTCAGCCAAACGGTTATTGACCTCATCACTCTCAAAGTCACCTTCCATGTAGAGTTTTTCTTTCTCTTTTTGTGCATCAAAAAGTTTTTTGTTTCCATAGAGTACAGCATCTTTCAGCGTATAGTTTTCAAATGCATACTGGTTTTGCCCCAAAACACCCAGTTTAAGCCCTGGCTGAAGCTGCACTTCACCATCACTTGGTTCTATCTCACCTGAAAGAATTTTGAGGAATGTTGACTTCCCTGCTCCATTTGCCCCGATCAGGCCATAACGTTTACCTGCGTCTAAAGTGATATTGATCTTATCAAAAAGCACTCTTTTTCCATAGCGCTGTGTTAAATTGACTGTACTAAGCATGTATCATCCTTGTAAATAATTATCGGCATTTTAACATAATGGTCTGAAAGTGTCGGAAAGTATGGGGAAAAGGGGATCCATAAAAGAAACCCCTTTACTAAGAGAGAAGATCAATCAAGCAGATCGATAATATTTTCGATCGGACGGCCGATAGCCGCTTTGCCGTCTTTGATGACAACAGGTCTCTCGATGAGTTTAGGGTTTTCTACCATCGCATCGATAAGTTTATCCTCATCTGTCACCTCTTTCAGATTCAACTCTTTGTAGATAGCTTCTTTGGTCCTCATCAGTTCCCTGGCAGAAATACCCAGCATTTTAAGTACTGCAACCAGTTCTTCCCTACTTGGAGGGGTATCCAGGTATTTAACTACCTCTGCGTCGATACCTTTCTCTTCTAAAAGTGTGACAGCATTTCTTGATTTTGAGCATCTTGGGTTATGCCATATGGTTACATTTGCCATAATATTCTCCTTTGTTATGTAATGTGACTATTTTTTTATCTACTCCGGTAATGAGACTTGTATCTTTACCTTTGTACGGTATGTTCAGGAGTAAGTACCGTATTGCATTGAGACGTGCTCTTTTTTTATCGTTGGCATCCAGTTCACACCAAGGCGCATGGCTAGTACCGGAGATTTTAAACATTTTATCACGGAGTACTTCGTACTGATCATAGGCATCCAGTGAGAGGTAGTCCAATTTAGAAAGTTTCCAGCCTTTGAGCGGATCATTTTCTCTGTCTTGAAGACGCTTTCTTTCTGTTTCCTGTGTAATGTTCAGATAAAACTTGAACATGAGCACACCATCATCTATCAGCATCTCCTCCACACCGTTCACCTGTCTGTAAAAGTGATCATGTTGTTCTTGTGTACAGAAGCCAAAGACCTGTTCAATGCCTGCTCTGTTGTACCAGCTTCTGTCAAAGAATACGATCTCACCTGCATTGGGGATCTGTTTTAAGTGACGCTGGAAATACCACTGTCCCAACTCTTTTGAATTTGGTTTGGGCAGAGCGACCGAACGTGCTTCTCTTGGGTTGAGATAGTTGTTAAACTCTTTAATGGTGGAGCTTTTCCCTGCTGTGTCCATACCTTCAAAGATCACTAAAACTCTTTTCTCGTTATCGATCACCCATTTTTGAAGTTTGACCAGTTCATACTGAAGCCTAAGAGACTCTTTCTCATAAAAATCCCGTTCTATCTTTCCGGATTTTTTGAAGACTTTGGAAGGCTTCTTTTGATACTCTGGAAGCTCTTTTGTGTACTTTATCTTTTGTTTAGTCATCTTTATTTCCTCCCAAACCTTTAGGGATATGCTTGTTGGTCTGAGCACCCAGTTCTTTGAGTTGTTCCACCTGTCTTACAAGATTCCCTTTACCGTCACTCAATTTGTTCCGTGCTGCAGAGAAACTGCTCTGAATACCATCGATCTGTTTGGATATCTTCATCAGATCTTCAGAGAAACCGACAAACTTGTCATACATGGCACCTGCCCTTCTTGCGATCTCTTGGGCATTTTGATTTTGTCGTTCATATTTCCAAACATTCTCTACGGCCCTCATCGCTACCAACAATGTGGTCGGTCCCACGAGAAGTATCTTGTTTTTAAAGGCATTGTCATAAATGCTGCTGTCATGCTCCAAGGCCACAGCCAGCGCACCCTCTATAGGCATGAACATAAAGATGAAATCCAGGGTATTGACCTCTTTGAGACGTTCATAATTTTTATTGGCAAGTCCTTCGACATGTGCCCTGATAGAATTCAAGTGTGTCGTAAGATGGAGTGCTCTTGTATCATCATCTGCTGCATTCACAAAACGTTCATAAGCCACAAGTGATGTCTTTGCGTCAATGATCACATCTCTATTGTCCGGTAGATGGACCACTACATCCGGTCGTAAGATCTCATTATCGTCCGTACGCAGACTCACTTCACGTTCAAATTCGTACCCTTTACGGAGTCCTGACGCTTCCAGTACATTTTCAAGTACCATTTCCCCCCAAACTCCTTGCTGTTTGCTGTCCCCTTTGAGTGCATTGGTCAAATTGATCGCATCTTTGCTGATCTTTTTGTTGAGCTCTTTGAGTGAATTGATCTCATTTTTCAACACTGCCCTGTCCTGGCTCTCAGTGTTGTAAGTGTCCGCTACCTGTTTTTTGAACTCAGAGATCTGTGTTTGAAGCGGTTTTATCATGTTATCCAGGTTCTCTTTTGAGAACTCTGCGAACTTTTGGGAATTTCCGTCAAAGACTTTTTTAGCCAGTGCTTCCAACTCATCTTTGATCTCTTTTTTATGGTTGAGCATCATCTCTTTTTGGGCAGAGAGATGTCTCTCTTCACTCTCAAGTTTCATCAGTAGACGTGCATTGTTCGTGCGGTACTTGCTGTTCTCTTCAAGGATAGCATCCTGGCGTCCTTTGAGCGTATTATGCTCCTCCAGGAGCGCTGAGTATATCCCCTGTGCACTCTCAAGCTGCGCTTTTGTCTGAGTAAGTGCTTTTTCCAATTCATTGTATTTTCCCTGCAGAGTGGCAAGTGTTTCCTTCGTAGAGTTCAGCGTCTCTTTCGTCTCTGCGAACTGCTGCAGCTCCTGCTCGTTACTTGCATTTTTGATCTTATAGGCTTGAAGCTCATGCTCCAGTGCAGAGATATATTCTGCTTTCTCTTGGTTATCCACCTTGGTGTTCCAAAACCTGTCTTTGTATATTTTGACCTTCATGGCAGAAAGCACGACAACAAGCACAATGACCAAGAGTACGACCAGGGCCAGACCTGCCATCAGCATCAACATAGAATCATTCTCTATTTTCATCACTAACTCTTGCATCGCTATCCTTGTATCATGTCATAGTCTATAGGGTAATTACACTTCATACTTTGTGCAGGTAAAGTTCCTTTTCCATATTTCATATGTTTGAAAAGTATCTGCACTTTGTTGTCCAGGTCATCAAAATAGGCGATACTGTGCAGTTTTTTCTGAGCATCGACCTGTATGGTGTAAGTTTTGTTTTCATACTCTGCTACATAGATGTTTTTGCTGTGCAATTTTGCTTCTTTTACTATTTGGGTGATATTGATACCGTTTGATATACGATAGGCAGAAACCTGTTCGAGATCATGATCAACTACGAGCAGTTCCATGCCATCGGTACATACCTCTTTTTGTGTAGGTTCTTTATAGCTCCATTTGAAAAGCGTACCATTTGAAAAACGTACTTTGCCGCTGTAGATGATCACTTTGTTTTTTGTATTGGTAATTTTCTGTATAAAATCTGCCTGAAAATTTTCTGGGAGTTCTATGCTCGCAGAGAGCAGAGAAGATGCCAATAGCAGTAACGATAATAGTCTCATTCTTTTTCCTTCCTATAACCTGAAATATACCAAAATAGCACTTGCAGAGTGTTAATATTTGTCATATTGTCATAAAATTGTGAAACAAGCGTGTGAAGCCCTCCCCTTTTCTTAACGGAATATTAATCGCTATTTGGATAAAATAATCCCAATTTATGCAAAGGCAAAACCTACAATGATAAAAAGCGTACTTAAACTCTTTGGCACACAAAATGACAAGATCGTAAAAAACTATCTCAAAAAAAGTAAAAAACATCAATCAACTTGAAGCACAATATGAAGCTTTGGATGATGAAGCACTCAAAGCCGCATTTGAAACACTTAAAGGCGAAGTGCAAAGTGGCACCAAAACTTTAAACGATGTACTTTATGACTCTTTTGCTATCACCAGAGAAGCTTCGAAACGTGCTTTAGGTATGAGACATTATGATGTACAGATGGTCGGAGGACTGGTACTCAACGACGGTAACATCGCAGAGATGAAAACAGGTGAAGGTAAAACACTCGTAGCGACATTAGCAGTCGTTCTCAATGCGATGACAGGGAAAGGTGTCCATGTCGTTACCGTGAATGACTACCTTGCAAAAAGAGACTCCGAAGAGATGGGTCAACTCTATGAGTTCCTGGGCTACAGTGTGGGATGCATCACCGCGGACATCCATGACGACATGGGTAGAAAAGCCCAGTACGATGCGGATATCACCTATGGAACAAACAACGAATATGGTTTTGACTACCTTCGTGACAACATGAAAGTAAGGGTGGAAGAGAAAGTTCAGCGTGAACACCATTTTGCTATCGTGGATGAAGTAGACTCCATCCTCATCGATGAGGCAAGAACACCACTGATCATTTCAGGACCTACACAGCGTGACCATAACCATTATGCCAAAGCGGATGCGATCGCGAAGCAGATGAAACGTGGAGAGAAGATCGAGACAAAACCGGGTGAACCAGAACAGACTACGGGTGATTTTATCGTCGATGAAAAGAACAGAACCATCATCATGACAGAAGAGGGACTGCAAAAAGCGCAAGATCTCTTTGAAGTAGAAAATCTTTACAGTCTTGAAAATGCGGTACTTTCCCATCACCTTGACCAGGCACTCAAAGCACACTATATCTTTGAAAAAGATGTCGACTATGTCGTACAAAACAATGAGATCATTATCGTTGATGAATTTACAGGAAGACTCTCCGAGGGGCGTAGATATTCAGAAGGGCTGCACCAGGCACTGGAAGCCAAAGAAGGTGTGGAAGTACAGGAAGAGTCACAAACGCTGGCTGAGATCACGTATCAAAACTACTTTAGACTCTATGAAAAGCTTGCCGGTATGACAGGTACGGCACAAACTGAAGCAACGGAGTTCTCGCAGATCTATAACCTGGATGTTATCTCTATCCCTACCAATGTTCCTATCGCCAGAATAGACAAAAATGACCTGATCTACAATACAGAACGTGAAAAAATGGATGCCGTGGTAAGAAGAGTGAAAGAACTCAATGAAAAAGGACAGCCGGTACTCATAGGTACAGCCTCCATCGAAAAATCTGAAATGATCCATGAGAGACTAAAAAAAGAGAAGATCGCCCATAATATTCTCAATGCGAAAAACCATGCACAAGAAGCAGAGATCATCATCAATGCGGGACAGAAAGGTGCGGTAACCGTTGCAACCAATATGGCAGGACGCGGGGTGGACATCAAGATCAATGACGAGGTAAGAAGCCTTGGCGGACTCATGATACTTGGTACAGAGCGTCATGAAAGTAGACGTATAGACAATCAGCTCAGAGGTCGTTCCGGACGTCAAGGCGACCCGGGGGAGAGTCAATTCTTCCTCAGTCTTGATGACAACCTGCTTCGTATCTTTGGCGGAGAGAAGATCAGAAATATCATGAACAGACTCGGGGTGGAAGATGGTGAATACATCGACTCCAAGATCGTGACACGTTCTGTAGAGAAAGCACAGAAAAAAGTAGAGAACCAGCACTATGAGTCAAGAAAACATATCCTGGAGTATGATGATGTCGCCAACCACCAAAGAAAAGCGATCTATGCATTCAGAAATCAACTCCTTGATCCTGAGTTTGACATTGCGGCCAAGATCAAAGAGAACCGTGCAGAGTACGTAGCGTACCTTCTAGCAGAAGCTGAGATCTTTGCAGGGATGCCGACGGAAGATTTTGATGTAGAGAGACTGGCTGCATTGATCAAAGAAGAGCTGCGTATCGAAGTGCAGAGTGAGCAGCTCAAAGAGAAAGAGGTAGAAGAGCTCACTGCGATGATCACAGAGATGATGGAGAACCTCTACGAAAACAAAATGTCTCAGATCGTTCCGGAACAAAGACAGGAGATCGAGCGTATCTTATACCTTCAGGTACTTGATCCTCAGTGGAGAGACCACCTTTACGAAATGGATGTGCTTAAAACAGGTATCGGGCTGAGAGGCTACAATCAAAAAGATCCATTGACTGAGTATAAACAAGACAGCTATAAACTCTTTACAGATCTTGTAAGCCGTATCAAAATAGAAGCTGTGAAGGTCCTTCAGCTTGTACAGTTTGACTTTGAGTCTCCTGAGGAGGAGGAAGCTGCCGTTGAGCACATCAGAGAAGAGTTAGAGAGCGATATCGCAAATACGACGCTCAACCAGTCTTTTGAAGAGGGTGTCATTGCGGAAGATTCATCCAAACTCAGCCCTATCACAGGAACGAAAAAACCAAAAAGGAATGATCCGTGCCCATGCGGTTCGGGTAAAAAATATAAAAACTGTTGTGGACAGAGCGGACCTAAAAAAGGTCTTTTGGCATAATGTCCACACCTGCCAGAATCTCCTCGCCTAATACAAAGTTTATTAGGCATATCATCAAACACTATCTTAAATATGATAAAGAGAACCCTTTTATCTTTATCTCTGCAATGTTGGCTTTCCTGGGGATCGCTGCAGGTGTGATGGTACTGATGATCGCTATGGGGATCATGAACGGGACACAAAAGGAATTCACCAAAAAACTTTTTGTAATGAACTATCCACTGACTGTACTTCCATTGGAAGAAAGTGCCGTCAATGATACCCTTATAGCATCACTGAAAGAACAATTTCCACATCTTCAATTCAGTCCCTATTACACGACGCAGGTCATCACAAAAAACGACGGTGCCGTGCAAGGCTCATTGGTCTATGGTGTGGATTTTGACAAAGAGAGCAAGATCAATGCCATCTTTAAAGAGGCAAGAGGCCATGAAACAAGCAAGTTCAGAGTGGTCATAGGTGAGGGGCTCTCTTTTGAAATGAATGCGCCTAAAGGTGAAAAGGTCACACTCTACTTTTCAGAGCAACAGGCTATCGGTTTTGGGACAATGCCGCTTCAAAAACGTTTTATCGTGGACGGTATTTTCAAATCGGGTCTTAAAGCCTATGACAAAGCGATCATGTATACCTCTTTGGAAGCGTTTGAAAAACTTCTGGACCGTAAACATGGAAGCTATGACGGTCTGCATATCTATACAGAAAACCCGCTGGATGAAATAGAGAGCATAAAAAGTGTTTTACCTGATATGGTTGTCATAGAGGGCTGGTGGCAGCAGAATGGGAATTTCTTTGCCGCCATGGAAATGGAGAAAAAAGCACTCTTCCTGGTGTTACTGCTTATCATACTTGTAGCCTCGCTCAATATCATCTCCTCTTTGCTTATGACAGTGATGAGCCGAAGAAGAGAGATCGCCCTTATGCGTACCCTGGGTGCTACAAAGATGGAGATCAAAGCGATCTTCTTTAGGTTGGGCCTCATTATAGGCAGTGCAGGTATTGTGGCGGGTACACTGCTTGGCGGCATGGGTATCTGGATACTCACCACTTTTGACATCATCTCTATGCCTGCCGATGTCTACGGTACTTCAAAGCTGCCTGTTGATCTTACGTTCAATGATTTTGGATTGATCATTATAGGTACCAGTATCATCATACTGCTTTCAGCGCTCTATCCTGCCAAAAAAGCATCTCAGACGGACCCTTTGACTGTACTCAGAAACGAATAGATAATCATATGCCTATTCGTTGATAATATGCTCCGGTGACTCCAATGCTCTTTTCAGTATTTTTAGAGGCAGCGAGAGTATATCCCCTCCTGCAGATGTCATAACTTGAGGATCATCCAGTGTCCCTGTAATTTGAAGTCCAAAGGTCATACTCTTGTCCTCTCCCATCAGGATATACCCTACCAGAGGCAAACTCCCTACCAGTTTACCCAACTCTCTAGCCGACTGAATGGCAAGATTGAGATCAATGGTTTTTTTCACTAGATCGATCTCTCCTGTACCTGCGATCGTTGCCGATTTTCCTTTGATATAAATAGAATCAAAGATGATCGTATCTCGATGGACCATTCTATACTCGACTGTCCCCTTCTCTATCGTAAAACCTGTCTCTGAATAACCGGGGTTCTGTAATATGGCTAATGCGGGTATGGTATTGATAAAGGCCAGGGTGTTATTGTAAGCCTTAAAATCTTTCATCACCCCTCCCTCAACAATGATCTCACCCTTCATGGTCTTTTCAGGATCACCTGAGAATTTTAATGTATACCGTCCATTCTGTAGCCCTTGGAAATTTATGAGAGGGTGAAGTGCCTTGTCCTGTATACGCAGTGCCTCTACAGAGAATATATTTCCCTCTTTGGAAAATTTGACAATGTCCCCGGATGAACTTCCTATGGCTTTAATGTCTCCATTGGGTTTCACTTCCACATCATAGCTGTCCGTCACTAAACTGTGCTTACCATATCTTAATTGACTGTTTTCACCCAAAATGATCAGGCTTTTGGCTTCCTTTTCTTCTTTGGCTCCATCTTTCTTCATCATCTTTTTGCTTTTTTCTTTTTGTGCTTCCACCGTTAAAAACTTTTCAAGATCAAAATTCAGATTGGTAAGTTTAATACGTGCATTGGCTCTGTTGTAATAAAAACGTTGTTCAAAGGCATAGAAATCGAACGCTTTGGATGTTGCCGTACCCTCAAAAGGTACTCTTGTTTTACATTCATCATTTTTTTCATAGAGAAAACATGATTCTCTTTTCAAAATGCCTTTAAAAGTATAGGTTTCAAAATCTTTTGTTTTGATGGTCACTTTCCCACCATTTTCAATAGGACCCGGATCCGGCAGATACGTTTTGATCTTCTTCAAGTCATTGAGTTGAATGGAGGTTTCATTGGCATCATTGGTAAAGTTCATAGAGAGTTTGGGTATCTTGATATGGATGTTGTTTGCATAGTTTAAGGTAAATGGCAATGTTTCATTGTTCAATATAAAGAACGTCTCTTTTTCATCACCGAGTGTGATACGCTTGGCATCAAAGATGAGATCTGCTTGTTTCTTTTGCAGATCCAACATACCATCGAGCTTACCTTCATAGAAGGTATCTTCCAAATAGATGTTTTTAAAAGTGATCAAGCCTTTGTTATACTGTACATTCCCTTTGACAATAGGAAGTTTGACTTTTCCCAGTAATACATCGCCTTTATCAAAATCAACATTGACAAAAAAATCCTTATAACTGTTCTTCAAAGCCAGATCTGCCATGAACAACACCTTGACATTCCCGCTTTGCTGATCCAGGGGCAGGACAATATCATACGCCTTGAGTAAATGCTGCATCGTACCCTCAAAACGATGGTCTGTTCTTATTTTCAGTTTTAAATGCGTATCGGCATTAAGCAGGTTGAGTATGCTGACCTTGCTTCCATCTAGACTGATACCTTCATAGGTCGGATCCTTCAGATCAAAATAGAGCCCACCATGGTGATAGGTCAAAATCATACTTGGTGCCAAGACCGGTGGCAGTTCTTCTTTAAAATGTATTTGCGTACCTGAAAAGAGCACTTCCCCGTTCAGTGCATCAAAATCCATTTTAAAGGTACCATTTTCCAAAGTTCCCTTACCTGTTAAGGAACGCAGTTGATAATGATCGGCTTTGACCTTGTCTACGACCCAGCTTCGTACACTTTCCATAAGACCGAACCTATCAATGATACTTTTCAGGTCACTAAAACTGTCACTCTCCAGTCCAAAATCGATCTTTTTCCCATCTTTGCTCGCGTTGAATCTTCCCAATACATCATTGAGTCGGAAAAAACCTTCTGTAGCCAATATCTTTTCATGTAGATCATAGGTCAATTTTCCACTCATTGTGACATTCTGTTGTTTCAAAAAAAGTAGAGGAATGGTTGCCTTTAACATCTTTCCTTCACGTCTTGCAGTTCCTAGGATCTCATAGTCTTTAGTTGAAAGCCCTAAAAAATCATCTTTGAATCTAATGCTCATGGTATTATTGTTGAACATAATATCTTTCAGTACAATGGATTCAAAGAAGGTCAGTATATATTTGATACGTTCAAAGGTATCATGTACACCGTTAAGTGAGGGATTGGCTTTACTTTGGGGGAGAATCACATGATCCGCTTTGACTATAAGCTTTTTATCGAGTTTAATGTATAATCCCTCTACATAGTAGTCAGCGACTTTCACTGTATCTAATTTGATACCTACCATGAGCCACATAAAAAAAGCGAGAAAAAGGACAACCAGGAAGATGAGTGTATTACGTAAAAGCACATGGATGGCATGGGCAGAAAACATTATACTGGTTTTGATCATCTCTTTCGCCTTTTATACAACACTGCCCATTCAAACAACGCGGACACTTTTAGTACCGCAGGGGTCTATTACTCACATTATATCACAGCTGACACAAAAAGGGTATGCTTTAAGCCCTATTGATAAATATATTTTAGTCTTTCTTGGGAAACCCCAAAGCGGATGGGTAGATATAGGTGCGACCCGTTTGAACCGTATCGATTTTCTCTATAGACTGACCACGGCAAAAGCGAAGATGGAAGAGATCACCCTGATCCCAGGTGAGACAACCGAACTCTTCTTTACTTCCGTAGCTGCTGATCTCAAACTTGATAAAACAAAACTGGATGCCTATTATCAAGAGTTTTCACACTACCCTGAAGCGGGTATCTATGCCGACACCTATTATGTGCCCTATGGTATCAATGAAAAACATATTGTCAACTTTCTTCTTGCTGCCTCTGAGAAGAAATATCAAGAGATCTCTGAAAAGATCTATGGCAACTATAATAAAAAACAGTGGTTAAATGTACTCATCATTGCTTCTATCATCCAGAAAGAGGCGGCCAATACAGAAGAGATGCCCATCGTTTCATCTGTCATCTATAACCGTCTTAAGAGAGGCATGCCTCTGCAAATGGATGGGACACTCAACTATGGTAAATATTCCCATGTGAAGGTCACCCCGGAACGCATTAAAAATGATACCAGCAGATTTAATACCTATAAGTATAAAGGCTTGCCTCCCTCACCTATCGGTGCTGTCTCTTTTGATGCCATTATCGCAGCGATCAAACCGGCAAAAACAGACTATCTTTACTTCATGAAAAATGCTAAAGGGGTCCATGACTTTACCCACAGCTATAAAACGCACCGTAAAAATATTCAAAAAGCGCGTTGAACTAGAACCACAGAAACTGTACTATATTCAACACGAGCAATCCTGCAAAACCTATACGGCATGCAAGAAGCGGATTTCTCTCTATGATCGATTTACTTTTATCAAAGTAGGGTTTTACTTTCAGAGGGTTGCTGACTTCATACTGCATTTCCGAGTAGTTTCTGTAACGTTGGTCGGTATCAGTCTCCAGGGCTCTTAATATCACACTCTCAAACCAGGCAGGTATCTTAGGATTCAATTTAGAGGGTGCTTTGATACTTTTCTCAAAAGAGGGATTTTGAAAAGGCTCTATTTCGCCAAACGGGAACTTCTGTGTCAAGACTTCATAGAGTGTCACACCTATGGCATAGATCTCTGTCTGTTCATTGATCGGTGCTTGTTTAAAACGTTCCGGTGCCAGGTATGAAGGTGTCCCTGCCCGTGTCACATTGGAATAGGCTTCAGTAATACTCCCAAAATCCACCATTTTAAAGACCGGCTTACCTTTGCGTTCTGTGACTATAATATTTTCAGGCTTGATATCACCGTGGACAAGATCGTATTTCATAAGGAAATTCGACATCTTGAGCAAAAAATTGGCCAAAGCTATACCCAGGTCTACGGAAAGCGGTTTTTTTGCACAATACGCTTTGAGTGATTGACCTTCGACAAAACTCATAATATAGTAACGATGCGTACGGTTTTTCGGGATCACTGCCTTAGGGAAAAAGCCTGCTTTGAGTCTCTTTGCCATCCACACTTCTTTGACATATAGATCGATCAGGACTTCATCATCCATCGCTTCATAGGGTATGAACTTCATCACATAATTGAAGCCTCGTTTTTCACAAAGCCAGGTACGTTCATTCTGGATCAATGGTTTGATCAGTCTGTAGCCATCGATCACTTCATCCACTTTATAATGCTCACGTACCATGAGATCACTTTGCTTCAATTTGAGCCGGGGGTCCAGTTCTTTGATCTCAAGGACAATGGCTGTGGTATCATCAGGAAGATCATCATGATGCAGTTTACTTGCTTTTTTTACTAAAAAAGAGGCACCCATTTTCATATCTGATTTCAGTTCCTCATCAGAAAGCTCATTATAGAGTCCATCACTGCAAAGAAGTATCAAATCACCCTCTGCCAGGTTGTTTTCAAAATAGTAGGGTGAAACACTCTCCTCCAATCCCATGGCTGCCATCAGTACATTATCCATACCTTCTCCATCCATCGTATGATCCTCAGAGAGTTGTGTCAATTGTGCAACACCATCGATATTTCTATGCAGATAAATACGGCTGTCCCCTACATTTGCACCGTAGAGTCTGTTACCTTCTATGACAACCAGGGCCAGTGTGGTAACCAGTTCTTCACGATCATACTCTGCCATCGAATCCAGATAGAGTACCCTGTTGATATTTTCTATAAAGTGTTTGATGGACTTTTCCATCGTCCAGCTTTTGGGTCTGTTCTTCAGTGCATTGATCAAAAAATTGGTCGTGTGTTTGGCTGCCTGTGCCCCTTGCAGAGCAGACCCTACCCCATCACAAACCACAGCGACAGTGATATTCTCCATCACTTTCACTTCAAAAAAATCATCCCCTCTGAGCTGTGTACCTTTAGCCAGTGTGAATCCAGATGTTTCGATACTTTGTTTTGACATAGGCTCCCTTTATGAGTATTCTAAACTCTATGATAAAAATTATGACATAATTTAAAATAATATACAGAAAGATGATCTCACTTGATGTGATAGATGCATGAACGGAATGTTCATGCTTGAGTTTAGAGTGTTTGCTAAAAATTTGAGGTTAGCTATAAGCTAATCGATGATTTTTAGTGAATGCCCTAGACTCAATGATGTATATTAATTTTATGATTTCTATTACATCAATTGAGATTAGATCATACCGCCAGCTTTCAATCCCCAAGTCGTTCTCCATCTTGTCTTCACAAGTGAGATACCTGCGATCGCTACGAGAACCACTGCTGCAAATATCATGAATCCAGTCGTATACCCATCAAAAGCACCTTTGGACCAACCCAGGGTCTTGATCAGTGCAGTACCGCCAAGACCGCCCGCTGCACCGATTATACCTGTCATAATACCAATATCTTTACCAAATCTTTGTGGGACTAACTGGAAGACCGCTCCGTTTGCCATACCCAAGTTTGCCATGATAAGGAAAAGCACCACTATCGCTAACCCAAACGGTAAGGTGATCGTAGCATTCACGAC
>JBNLDB010000007.1:0-18095 GCA_050304115.1 Sulfurovum sp.
TTTCTCAAAGTGAACATGGATTTGACCTCAGTGTACAGGGGATCAGTTTCGCTATGGTAGTGCCGTTCAGTAAGGATATTTCCATCACGGGAAGACTGGAGGTAAATGATGTCTGACATAAGGCATGACCGTGTACATGGCTCACATGTGATCATTGCACCCGAACGTTTACACCGGCCTCACTGCTATGGTGAGGAAGAGAAGGATGAGATCGTTAAGGAGGAGCATTGTCCTTTTTGTGAAGGCAATGAATCCATGACACCCCCTGAGATCTTTGCTATCAGAAAAACAGGTGCACTTCCGAATAAAAAGGGATGGATGACACGTGTGGTGCCCAACCTGTATAAAGCGGTCCAGATCGAAACACCGTATGAACACCATTATGGGTTTTTTGAGCGTTGGGAAGGCTTTGGGGCCCATGAACTGATCATCGATACTCCTGAACATCATACTTCTATCTCACAATGGAGTGAGCGTGCAGTGGTGGACTGGTTGCAAACATTGCGGGCAAGGGTTGCTGACCTGCGTAAGGATGAACGTATCGCCTATATTTCACTCTTTAAAAATGAAGGGAGCGAAGCAGGTGCTTCACAGCAGCATTGCCATACGCAGCTCATAGGACTGCCTATCGTTCCAAAGATACTGAGAGAGAGGTATCAGCGCAGTTTTACTTACTATAAGCAGAATGCGTGTGCATTGTTGGAGTCAGAGATCGAGCAAGAGGAAGCATCCGGTGAGCGCATTGTGGCTAAGCATGGTGCGTTTACTGCCTACTGTCCGTATGCGAGTGCCTATCCTTTTGAAGTGATCATCAGTTCTAAACAGGCCTTGGGACAGATCGATACCCTTCATGATGAGACGATCGCAGAAGTGGCACCACTGCTACTGCGTGTCATGAAAAAAATGAAAAAACAATTGGGGTGTTTTACTTTCAACCTTGCCATCAGTACACCGCCGTTGCAGGCGAAAGAGTTTGAATATGATATACTCACACATACAAATGAGATGTGCCGTTTTTCAATCCGCATTATGCCACGTCTCTATCATATGGCCGGGTTTGAAGTAAGTACTGGGGTTATGATAAACCCTGTTGCACCTGAACATGCGGCGAAGCTTTTAAGGGAGAGTAATGATGGGTGATCCACGGGTACTGTTTGCCGCGAGTGAAGTGTATCCTTTTGCGAAAAGCGGCGGACTAGCTGATGTCGCATACAGTTTGCCTAAAGCGTTGAATGCAAGCTATAAGGTAGATGTCATCATGCCTCTGTACCAGTTTATAGATCGTGAAGCATTCGGCATAGAAGCAGCGGATGAAACGTTCGCTATTATGATGGGAGGCAAGCAGTATCCCGTCACGATTTATATTTGCAAATATGAAGCGTTGACCTACCGTTTTGTCTATACACCGTTGTTATGTGACAGAACATATCTCTATGGACCTTCCCAAGGCGGTTATGCGGATAATGATATCCGGTTTGCACTTTTTAGTTATGCCATACTGGAAATATTGAAACGGGTCAGCTATGATTTCGTACACTTGAACGATTGGCAAACCGCTCTGCTGCCTCTGTTGCTGAAAAGTGAGCCAGAGATCAAAACGAAGAGCCTCTTCACCATTCATAATCTTGCCTACCAGGGAATTTTTGAAAAACAAGCACTCAGCAGACTGGGCATTGATGAAAAATATTTTCATATGGATTGCCTGGAATTTTACGGACAGGTGAATTTTATGAAAGCAGGCATTGCCTTTGCCGACAAGATCACCACGGTCAGCCCTACCTATGCCAAAGAGATATTAACCCCGGAGTTCGGATGTGGTCTCGAGGGATTCCTGCAGTATCACAGTGACAAACTGACAGGCATTGTGAACGGCATCGATACCGAACATTTTTCACCGAATAATGACAAGATGCTTGTAAAACCCTATAGAGAGCTAAAAGGGAAATCGGTGAACAAAAGCGCTTTTCTTAAAGAGACAAAGATAAAAGAGCCTCAAAGGCCTCTGATCGTTTTTATAGGACGTTTTACATGGCAAAAAGGCTTGGAGATATTGATCGATGCGTTACCGGATATGGCTTTGATGGCGTGTAATATCGTCATACTGGGTGATGGAGAAGCGAAATACCATAATGCACTAGAGACACTCGCCAAAAAACATGACAATATCTACCTGGAGTTCGGTTATGATGAAGCACTCTCCCATCGCATGTACGCTGCGTCAGATTTCTTTTTGATGCCGTCACTGTTCGAGCCCTGCGGATTGGCACAGATGATCGCGATGCATTATGGATCGATACCTATTGTACATAAAGTGGGAGGGTTGGCAGATACGGTACATGACCATGCGGCCTTTGACAGCGAAAGTCAAAAAGGGTACGGGATCGTTTTTACCAAGCCTGATCACCATGTGTTGTTGGATGCTGTGAAAGAGGCATTACAGCTCTATAGCATGAAAACAACATATAACCAGATAGCCACACATAACATGCAGTGTGATTTTTCCTGGAGAGAGAGCGGAGAATTATATATTAAAGAATATGAGAATCTGAGAAAAGAGAGTCTTCATGGATAAATTACATATCTTACTGGCAGCATCCGAGGTGGTGCCTTTTGCAAAGAGCGGCGGTCTGGCGGATGTTGCAGGGGCACTTCCCAAAGCACTACGGGCTTTAGGTCATGATGTACGTGTGGTGATGCCACGCTACTATATCGTGGACAAGGAAAAGTATGGATTGAGCGCCCTTGAAGGTTCTCTAGGGGTTCCCATGGGAAGTATGGGGGAAGCATGGGCTGGTGTCTATGAAAGTACCCTTCCCGGAAGTGATGTCCCTGTCTACTTCATAGAGCATGAAGGGTTTTTCGGACGAAAAGGGTTGTATGATGAAGAGGGTCAAGGTTATGAGGACAATGACAACCGCTTTATCTTTTTCTCCAAGGCAGTGATGCAGTTGGCCAAAAAGTTGCATTTCAAACCAGATGTGATCCATGCCAATGACTGGCATACGGCAGCGATACCTATGTTACTGAACACCACGTATGCCTTTGACCCCGACTTTCAACACACAGGCTCGCTTTTGACACTCCATAATTTACAGCACCAGGGTAAGTTTTACAAGGGTGCGATGGATGTGCTGGGTATAGGATGGGAGCACTTCAATGCGGATGAACTCGAAGAGTTCGACGGCATCAATCTGCTCAAAGGCGGTATCGTACATGCAGATGCCATCAATGCAGTGAGTCAGAAGTATGCCCAGGAGATACGTACACCGGAGTTCGGATGGGGGTTGGACAGACTGATCGATGCAAAAGCATATAAACTCTATGGCATCCTCAATGGGATAGATTATGAAGAGTGGAGTCCGGCAGTCGACAGCTTCATCCCTGCAACTTTTGATCTGGAGGATCTTTCGGGCAAAGCACTCTGTAAAACGGCCTTACAAAAAGAATTCGGTCTGCCACAGCAGAGCGAAATCCCGCTCATAGGTCTGGTCGGCCGTCTGGTGGAACAAAAAGGCATCACCTTGCTTTCTGCAGCAATAGAAGCATTGATGGAAATGGATATTCAGATCGTACTCTTGGGTACCGGAGAGAAGTGGGCAGAGCACTTTTTCTCAGAAGTTGCCTCCAGATACCCTGAAAAATTCGCCTGTTATATCGGATACCGTAATGATATCGCCCATAAGATCGAAGCAGGCAGTGACATGTTCCTGATGCCTTCGCTCTTTGAACCCTGCGGGCTCAATCAGATCTATAGTCTGCGTTATGGCACCCTTCCTATAGTCCATGCGACCGGTGGGCTGGATGATACCATAGAGAATTATAACAGTGCCGATCAGAGCGGCACAGGGTTCAAGTTCTACAATGCAACCCCCGAGGCATTGATCGGCACGGTACAATGGGCAGTTGATACCTGGTATCATGAGAGACCGGATTTTAAACAACTCCAGCACAACGCGATGCTAAAGCGTTTTAACTGGGAAGAAGCAGCACACGGTTATGTAGACCTCTATCGTCATATCATTCAAGGCCGTCTTAAAAGCAAGGAGCACAAATGACACATACGATGCATTACAATGTCTCAACACTGAGTGATCTTGATATTTACCTCTTCAAAGAGGGGAACCATACGAAACTCTATGAAAAGTTCGGTGCACACACCATGCAGGTTGAAGGGGTGGATGGTGTACACTTTGCAGTCTGGGCACCTAATGCACAGAGTGTAAGTGTTCGTGGTGATTTTAACGGGTATGACACAGGGTCCCACCCCCTTAAAGTACGGGAAGATGACTCTGGCATATGGGAAGGTTTCATCGAAGGGATAGAGCAGGGGTTGACCTATAAGTACCATATCGTCTCAAAGTTCCATCATATTGTCCATGACAAGAGCGATCCTTTTGCTTTTTTCTCTGAGAAGCCTTCCAAGTCAGCTTCCCGCATCTGGAGTCTTGAGGGGTATGAGTGGCAGGATGATGCGTGGATGAAGACACGCCATAAAGTCAATGCACATGATGCTCCGGTGGCAGTGTATGAAATGCATCTTGGTTCATGGAAGCGAAAAGTGGAAGAGGAGAACCGCTACCTCACTTACAGGGAACTGGCCGTAGAACTTCTGGCATATCTCAAACAGATGCACTATACCCATGTAGAGTTCATGCCTTTGACAGAGTATCCTTATTTTGGTTCATGGGGATATCAGGTGACGGGGTATTTTTCTGCTACGGCACGTTTTGGTGAACCCCATGACCTGATGTATCTCATCGATGTGCTGCATCAGAACGGATTTGGTGTCATTATGGACTGGGTACCTTCGCATTTTGCTGTAGATATGCATGGGCTTGTCAATTTTGACGGTACGGCACTCTATGAACATGATGACCCGCAGAAGGGTTTTCACCCTGAATGGGGAAGTTATATCTTTAACTACGGACGCAATGAAGTGAAATCATTTCTTATCTCATCCGCCATGTTCTGGCTGGATAAATACCACATCGATGGTATCCGCGTGGATGCGGTCGCTTCCATGCTCTATCTGAACTATGCGAGAAAAGAAGGAGAGTGGACACCCAATGTCAACGGGGGAAATGAAAACCTTGAAGCGGTTGCTTTTTTACGTAAACTCAATGAAAGCCTTTATGGTGAATTCTCCGATATTATGATGATCGCGGAAGAGTCCACAGCATGGCCGATGGTCACACGGCCTACGAGTATCGGCGGTCTAGGGTTCGGGTTTAAATGGAATATGGGTTGGATGCATGATACACTGAAGTACATGGGCTTTGATCCCATCCATCGTCAGCATCATCACCATCAGCTCACGTTCAGCCTCTGGTATGCGTTTGATGAACATTTCATGCTGCCTTTAAGTCACGATGAAGTGGTACATATGAAAGGCTCTCTGATCAACAAGATGCCCGGTGACACCAATCAAAAATTCGCCAATCTACGTGCCATGTATGCCTATATGATGGCACATCCGGGTAAAAAACTTCTTTTTATGGGAGGAGATATCGCCCAGTACAGTGAGTGGAACTTTGAGGAGAGCATTGATTGGCATCTTCTTGAAGATCCACACCATGCTAAATTACAAAAGATGCTCAGTGAGCTTAATCTGCTCTATCGTAATGAGCGTGCCTTGTACCAGCATGATGAAAAGCATATCGGTTTTGAGTGGATCGACGACGGGGATTATCAGCATAACTGCATCAGTTTCATGCGTAAGAGTGATCTCCCTGAGGAAACGGTCTATGTCGTGTGCAATTTTGCAGATCAGACATGGGAGAATTATAAGATCGGTGTTCCCTATGAAGGTGAGTATGTCGAGATCTTTAATTCCCAGTCAAGTTGTTATGAGGGGTGGAATATCGGTAATGCAGGAGTACTTAATGCGATCAAAGAACCGATGCACGGACGTGAATATGCGATCACTCTGACACTGCCGCCTTTGGGAGTTATCTATTTGAAAAAAGTATAAAGAAGATCTAGAAGCTCCTGGAAGCACTTAAAAGAGTTTGCTGACCATCGCCTGTGCTTCTTGCTGTATCTGTTTGAGATGCGCTTCATCGATGAAACTCTCGGCATAGATCTTGTAGATCGGTTCGGTTCCTGATGGTCGGAGTGCGAACCATCCGTTCTTTGCTACGACTTTCAGACCGCCTATGGCAGCGCCGTTACCGGGTGCATTGGTCAATATCGCTTCGATCGGCTCACCGGCAAGTATGTGTTCCTTCACGTCATCCGGAGAAAGTTTTTTAAGGATACTTCGCTGCTGCTCGTCTGCAGGTGCATCGATACGGGCATAGATAGGCGCCCCGAACTTTTGGGTCAACTCCTGATAATGGACACCGGGGTCCTTGCCTGTTACTGCCAATATTTCAGCAGCCAGCAGTGTCATGATGATACCGTCCTTGTCGGTACTCCATACCGAACCGTCTTTACGTAAGAAGCTGGCACCCGCACTCTCTTCTCCACCGAAGAAGATAGAGCCGTTGATCAGACCGTCAACAAACCATTTAAATCCGACGGGCACTTCTATCACTTTTTTATCAAGGTCATTGGCGACACGGTCGATCATAGAGCTGCTTACCAGTGTTTTCCCAATACCCAGACCACTCTTCCACTGAGGACGGTTCTGAGCCAGATAGTAGATGGCGACACTGAGGTAGTGGTTAGGGTTCATAAGGCCGACACTTTTTGTGACAATACCGTGACGGTCAAAATCCGTATCGTTCCCAAAGGCAATGTCATACTTCTCTTTGAGCGCTACGAGTCCTGCCATGGCATACGGGGAGGAGCAATCCATACGGATCTTGCCATCTTTGTCACAGTGCATAAAGGAGAAGGTAGAGTCGAGTGTATCGTGAAATACCTCCATGTTGAGTCCGTAACGTGCTTTGATCGCTGTATAGTATGCCATACCCGAACCACCCATAGCATCTGCACCGATGAGTATACCTGAAGCTGCAATGGCGTCCATATCTATCACATTTTCAAGATCATCTACATAAGGCGTCACATAGTCGTAGTGGGTGAGATTTTTTGCTTTTAACGCCTCTTCAAGGGAAAATTTTTTGACATCTTTCAGGTCATTTTCCAAAATTTCATTCGCACGGGATTCTATCCAGTCTGTGACATCGGTATCTGCAGGTCCACCATGGGGAGGATTGTACTTAAAACCTCCGTCTGTGGGTGGATTATGTGACGGTGTGATCACGATACCGTCACAGAGCGGCCCGCCTTTTGCATTGTGTGTCAGAATAGCATGCGATATGACAGGGGTAGGCGTATAGCCGAAATCTTTGGCGATATGGAGATCGACACCATTGGCTGTTAAGACTTCAATGGCAGTAAGCTGTGCCGGATAGGAGAGTGCATGGGTATCCATACCCATAAAGAGTTCCCCCTCTATACCTTCTTTTTTACGGTAGTCACAGACGGCTTGTGTGACAGCAAGGATATGCATCTCATTAAAACTGTTGCTTAGTGAAGAACCGCGGTGACCAGAGGTTCCAAAGCTGATTCGATGTGCTCCATTGTGTATGTCAGGTATTTGCGTATAATATGCACTGATCAGCTGCGGGACATTGATCAGTATGGAGTTTGGTGCTAATTTACCGGCATTTGGATGAAGACTCATGATTAACCTTTTTTTGATATAACTATTACATATATGACAGTATAACATCTGTTTGAATATATGGCATAATAGTATTGATTAAAATTGACGCAATGTAAACGATGCAGGATGTGATTATTAGATTATAATGATCAAGATACAATATAGATAGAATTTACAATTCAGAGGTGAAACATGCATGTAGAGTCACTTGAATCTTCTCTTGAAAGGCATTTTGATCTTGTGGATCAGATCATTCTGTCGCGTCAAGATCCTATCACCGGTTTACTGCCTGCAAGTACAGCGGTCAATGCCCATGGGGATTATACCGATGCTTGGGTGAGAGATAATGTTTACAGCATTTTAAGTGTATGGGGACTTGCACTTGCCTATCGTAAATTCGATCCTGAACACTATAGAACCTATCTTTTGAGCCAGAGTGTGGTCAAATTGATGCGGGGACTTCTCACTGCTATGATGAGACAGTCAGACAGGATCGAAGCTTTCAAGAAAACACATAATCCTATAGATGCACTGCATGCGAAGTATGGTACAAAAACAGGGCTGGCAGTGGTCGGAGATGATGAGTGGGGGCATCTGCAGCTTGATGCCAGTTCACTTTTTTTATTGATGGTCGCACAAATGACCGCTTCCGGGCTGCATATTGTCTATACGCTGGATGAAGTTGACTTTATACAAAACATGGTGCACTATATCAGCCATACCTACTGTACCCCTGATTATGGTATCTGGGAACGGGGAAATAAGATCAATCATGGAAATACAGAGGTCAACGGGAGTTCCGTAGGTATGGCAAAAGCAGCACTTGAAGCCCTGGACGGTTTTAATCTGTTTGCAGATCTGCCAAACCCTGAAGCTGTGATCCATGTGATCCCCAGTGATATCGCCCGTTCTCGTTTCACCCTGCAGGGGCTTCTGCCCAGAGAATCCAATTCCAAAGAGACAGATGCAGCACTACTGAGTATCATAGGATATCCGGCTTATGCGGTTGAAGATACAGAGTTGGTGAAACGTACACGTAACAAGATCATTAAAAAACTTGCAGGAAATTACGGATGCAAACGTTTTTTACTTGATGGGCACCAAAGCAGTATTGAAGATGCGACCCGCTTACACTATGAACCTGCAGAGTTACGTGAATTTGAACATATAGAATCCGAATGGCCTCTCTTTTTCACCTATCTGCTGCTTGATGCACTGATGCGTGATGAGAAGGATGAGATCGAGCATTGGAAGCAAAAGCTCCAACCGCTTTTTGTGGAACAGGAGGGCAAAAGGCTGTTACCGGAACTCTATATCGTTCCCAAGGAAAGTATCGATGCGGAAAAAGAAGAGCCCGGAAGTCAAATCCGTGTTGCCAATGAAAATATACCTCTGGTATGGGCCCAAAGTCTCTATATGCTCTCGGATATGATGCTGGATGGTCTTTTGGATCCCGCAGATATAGACCCTTTAAAGCGTCACAAACGTATCGGATACAGCTTCAGTGCAAAACCTCTGGTACCTGTGATCGCTGAAAATGCATCGGTGAAAGAAAAACTGGCTGACCTCGGTTTTGAAAGCGAAACGATCGAAGAGATCAAACCTGTAAGGCTCATCCATGCCGATCACCTCGCTATGCTCCATACGTTCCTGGGGCAAAATGAAAAACTCTCTTTAAGTGGGAGGGAATTGATGGTTGCAAGGACGATGACAACGGCAAGGGTACACAGCTATGAAGGTGATAAGATCGTCTTTCTTCCTTACTATTTTAACCCGCACGGATTTTATTTCTCGGCTGATAATATATTGTTAGTAGAACATTTCAGGGCATCATTAAGATTCCTAGCTATGCAGTGGGATGTAAAAGGACAACCTCTCATACCTTTTTATGTTCGCGAATCTATGTTTTCAGATAAGGAACGTGAGGCACTGGTCGAATTGTTGGAGGATATACAAAAAGAGAAGAGCGGTACAGTTGCTATCCAGACGGGAACTATGGAGAAGTTAATGGATCATGCATATTTGGAATGTATAGATCAGATTCACGGCTTTACATTGCAGGATACAGAAATTGTCTCAAGGGAGGATCGACTGAATATCTGTTCGAAGGAACATGAGATCGATGTCATACGCTTGAAACCAGAAGAGATAACGTATTTTAGAACGCAGGATGATGCTCTGCTCATAGAGAATCTTCTGGGTGAGAATAACCGATTGGTTAAGACCTGTGTACTTGAAGAGCTATGGCAACGAAAGGGTGCAGATTTTGAATTTCATAGGGAGGAGGGAATGATTACATTGTCACAGTTCGCCCAGGATCTTTATGAATCGGCTACGGTGTGTCATGAGTGGAATCTGGTACGACGTATCGCTGATCTGACCCAAAAATATGATGATCGTATCGAAGATGTACTGCTTGATATCGTCATACGGCAAAAGCGTCTCGCAGTGGGACGTGCCTACAGTGGCAAAGCGACATTTTCAAAGCCGCATGAAAGTATCGATATTGTCAAAACGATCACGGAGTTCTGCGGTAACAATACAGCAGAAAGTGTTTTGACACAGGAGATCATTTTGCATCTTGGATATATGATCAGAAATGAACCTGAACTGTTTGAAAATATGCTCACGATCAGAACCTGGTATCTTATTCAGTTACTTGTCGGACAGATCAGCCGTGAAGAGAACCTGCATATGGCAGATGCGTATGAAAAGTTGATCAGTTTGGCACCACATACGATCTATGAGCGTTTGCACAGGGTATTGAAACGATTTAAAAGTGAGGTTTCACTCTTTCTTGTACAGGAAAACTTACATGCATCAGGCACACCTTCTTTTGCATCGATCAAACAAACTCCGACAGTGGCAGAGTTCGGAGAAGTCACTGACTGGCAGCAGTGGAGACAACAGAGGGGTATGGTAGGCCCACTCTCTCCTGTCTTCTATAAAGATATATGGTATCTGCTAAGACAATGCAGCGGCTTGGTCATTGGAGACAAGTTCAATGTACAAAACAGGATCGGTTCGGAACTGACATTGGAATCAACCGCAGGTGAACAGAGTTTTGCCCTGAAGATCGATGCACTGTTACAGAGTATCGAGGCACCTGATTACCGTCAGTTAAATATCGAACTGATCGAAAGCCTGGCAAGGCTCTTTAGAGAAAACCCTGATCTGCATCTTGAAGATGACCTTATTATGGATGTACTTATAGGTCATGCAGTACGTATCTCATGGGAAAAGAAGAGTGCTTCAAAGAATTATAATGAACAGCGTTCAGAAGCCTGGAGAGCATTTTATCAATGCTCACCTGTAGAGGCAGATAAAGCATTTTTGGAAGCCTTTATGTTCCTGTTGTCACCGCAAGATTCTTTCCATGATCTTACAGTATAGAAGTATAAGGGAGTTAGTATGATATTGGCAGGAGATATAGGCGGTACAAAAACCAATCTTGCACTTTTTGAACACAGAGAGAACAGACTGCATGTCGTAGCACAGCAGCAGTTCCCCAGCAGAGAATTTTCCGACCTCAATGAAGTGATCACACACTTTATGCAGCAGAGTGCATTGCCAAATTTAGATGCAGCATGTTTCGGCATTGCAGGGCCGGTCATTGAAGGGCGCTGTCGTACGACCAATCTCCCCTGGGATATTACGACATCGGATCTTCAGGGTGATTTGGGCATTCAAAAAGTACGTCTGCTGAATGACCTTGAAGCTACGGCCTATGGTATGCTGTATGTTTCTGAAGATGAATTTGTAGAGCTCAATCCCAAAGGTCGAAGTATGAATGGAAATCGTGCGGTGATCGCCGCAGGTACGGGACTTGGAGAAGCAATGCTCTATTATGACGACAGCATCTATCATCCAATCGGTTCAGAAGGAGGGCACTGTGATTTTGCACCTTTGACACCGCAGCAGGATACACTGCTGCAATGGATGCGTAACCGTTACCCTGGGCATGTGAGTTTTGAACGGATACTTTCAGGCCCGGGGATCTATACACTCTATGAATTTTTAGCAGAAAGCGATTTTGCTGCACAGCCCGCGTCGATGTTGAATATACCCGAAGGCAAAGATAAAAGTGCCATGGTGAGTGAATGTGCATTGAAAGAACATAACCCGCTCTGTATGGAGGCACTGAGACTTTTTGCGGAGATCTATGGTGCTGAAGCCGGTAATCTTGCCTTAAAAAGCATGTCTTTGGGCGGGGTATATATCGGTGGCGGTATTGCCCCAAAGATACTGCCAGTACTCTCCAACAACCATTTTATGAACGGATTTTTAAGTAAAGGTCGTTTTAATGAGATGTTACAGGGGATGCAGGTGAAAATCTCTTTAAATCCCGAAACCGCACTACTGGGGGCTGCTTATTATGCGCGTGACAGACTTTAGGGGTATGCTATGTTATGTCTTGCTCGATTGTATAAAATATAGGCATTACAGTGATTATTTATAGTTCATGTTGGGTTATAATGGTTGAGAGATAATAAAGTGTTATAATAAAACGATGGGTGAATAACTGGAATTTGATAGAACAATGATTTTACGAAGCACGTGAAAGGAAGGTAGATCAAATGGATGCAATGGAAAGTTTATGTGATATTACGATCTTTGGTGGGCATGGAGACCTGGCATTCAGAAAATTGATGCCTGCACTGTATCATTTGAGCAATAGCGGCTACCTGGATGAGAAGAGTCGTATCATCACAGCGACCAGGGTTCCTATGAGCAATGAGGAACATTGTGATCTGGTGAAATCCAAACTGAAAGAGTTTTTATCAGATGATGCTTTTGAAGAGAAAAAATTCGAGTATTTCAAAACACAACTTCATGTCGTGACGATCGAGTTTGACATTTTAGAGAGTTATCAAGGTCTTAAAGCGTTACTGGATGAGTATCCGGAACGCCAAAGGGTGAACTATCTCTCCACCGCACCTGACTTTTTTGGTACGATCTGCAGGTCCATGAGCGAGCTTGAGCTGGTCACACCGCAAAGCAGGGTGGTACTTGAAAAACCTATAGGAAGAGACCTTGAATCTTCCCGTGTGATCAATGTTGAAGTACTGAAGTATTTTGAAGAATCACAGATCTATCGTATCGATCACTACCTGGGTAAAGATACCGTGCAAAATATTATGGCACTGCGTTTTTCAAACCGATTTTTTATGCCTCTGTGGAATTCAAACCATATTGATCATGTGCAGATCACTGTAGCTGAGAGTGTCGGTGTGGAAGGACGCTGGGGGTATTATGATGATTACGGTGCGATGCGTGACATGATACAAAATCACCTGATGCAGCTGCTTTGTCTTGTAGCGATGGAGCCACCCTGTTCACTCGATGCGGACAGTGTACGTGATGAAAAGGTGAAAGTACTCCGTTCACTTCGTATGATGACACCTGCGGACATCGAACAAAAAACCGTACGTGCACAATATGCGAAGGGTTCAAGTGAGGGTGTACCTGTACCGGGGTATCTTGAGGGTGAGGGTGTGGAAGAGAGTACCACTGAAACCTTTGCCGCACTGCGTGTCGATATAGACAATTGGCGTTGGAACGGTGTCCCTTTTTACCTTAGAAGCGGTAAACGTATGAGACGTCGTAATTCAGAGATCGTGATACATTTTAAAGGGGTACCGCACTCCATTTTTGCCAATCAGGGCAAATGTATTTCAGAGAACAAACTTGTCATTGCCTTGCAGCCCAAAGAGAGTATCCATCTTCAACTGATGAATAAGATTCCGGGTCTAAGCGAACAAATGATGTTAAAACCTGTTGAACTTGAGCTCAATACCCCTTTAAAGGTAGCACATAAACCAGATGCCTATGAGCGTTTGCTCTTAGCTGTGATCCGTGCGAATCCGACACTCTTTATGCGTTTGGATGAAGTGGAAGCTGCATGGAAATGGGCCGATGTGATCCTGGAGGGCTGGGCAGAAGATATGGTACCTATGAAAAGCTACAGTGCTGGAACCGATGGACCCAGTGCTGCAGTCCAGCTGATCGCAAGAAGCGGCAGGAGCTGGCATGATGAGTAGGTCTGAACATGTTTTTAGCGAACAGGAAGCTCTGATTGAAGCATTAAGCCAAAGTATACTGTCAAATCTTCAAAAAGCCATTGAAGAGAAGGGGAAAGCCTCTTTGATCGTTTCAGGGGGGAGTACGCCTAAACCACTGTTTGAAAAACTCAGAAAAGCGGTATTGGATTGGGACAAAGTTACGATTGGTCTTTGTGATGAACGTTGGGTCGATGTTTCCAAAGAAGAGAGCAATGAATATTTTGTGAAGAAATATCTGCTTCAAGAGGAGGCTGCCAAGGCTCATTTTATAGGGATGTATTGTGAAGATACGGAGATCTATACGGCACAAAAGGCATGTACACAAAAGATGAAAGAGATGCTTTCCCCTTTTGATGTACTCATCTTGGGTATGGGTACGGATGCACATACAGCATCTCTTTTCCCGGAGAATATCAGACTTGAAGAGGCTTTTGATCTAAAGAATCAAAATTACTGTATCATGATAGAACCTAAAACTGCACCTTATACCAGGATGAGTCTAACCCTTCATGCGATCTTGAGTGCCAAACATATCTATCTGCATTTTGAAGGTAAAGAGAAGATCGCTGTCTATGAAGAAGCGATCGGGGGAGAAGATATCTATATGATGCCTATACGCAGTGTATTGAACCAAGATATTAAAGAGATAGAGGTATTTTACCGATGAATGAAGTTATACAAAAAGTGACAGAGAGAATTCGTGAACGCTCTGTAGAGAGCAGAACTATTTACCTGGACCGCATTGCTTCAGCCAAAGGACATGGTGTAAACCGCAATAAAT
Organism: Sulfurovum sp.; assembly: GCA_050304115.1. Lineage (GTDB taxonomy): Bacteria > Campylobacterota > Campylobacteria > Campylobacterales > Sulfurovaceae > Sulfurovum. The sequence goes on from JBNLDB010000007.1 coordinate 14,459, forward strand.
TGGGGTGCAGTAATTTGGCGCATGCGATGGCACCGATGGAAGAAGGTGAGAAAACATCGCTTGCAGGGCAGGAGAGTCCTAATATCGCTATTGTCACTGCTTATAACGATATGCTCTCTGCACATGAGCCCTATAAACTCTACCCGCCTTTGCTCAAACGTACACTGATGGAGCTGGGTGCTACTGCACAGGTTGCAGGTGGGGTACCTGCAATGTGCGATGGGGTCACACAGTCACAGCCGGGTATGGAGCTGAGTCTTTTCAGCCGTGACAATATTGCCATGGGAACTGCCATTGCACTTTCGCATAATGTCTATGACGGTGCACTCTATCTTGGTGTGTGTGACAAGATCGTTCCGGGACTTGTGATCGGTGCATTGGCCTTTGGTCATCTTCCCGGTGTATTCGTACCGGCAGGCCCTATGCCATCAGGTATCAGTAACGCACAAAAAGCAAAAGTACGTCAAGAGTTTGCCCAGGGTAAGGTAAGTGAAGATGCACTGCTCAAAGTTGAAGCAGCTTCGTATCACAGCAGCGGTACCTGTACGTTTTACGGTACGGCCAACTCGAACCAAATGTTACTGGAGATGATGGGACTGCAACTTCCAAACAGCTCTTTCATCAATACCAATACCCCATTACGGGAAGCATTGACCGCACATGCCGCAAAAACAATTTTGACGATGACAGAGTTAAAAGGAGTCTATAAACCTATCGCCGAGATCGTTGATGAAAAGAGCTTTGTCAATGCCATTGTAGGACTGATGGCAACGGGCGGATCTACCAATCATACGATCCACCTTATCGCAATGGCAAGAGCTGCAGGCATATTACTGAATTGGGATGATTTTGATGAGATATCCAAGGTGACCCCTTTGCTGTGTAAAATGTATCCAAACGGACAGGCAGACGTGAATCATTTCAGAGAGGCAGGAGGCATGAGTGTGGTGATCTCAGAACTGCTTGAGGCGGGACTTGTGCACAATGATGTGGAGACGATCGTAGGCAGAGGGCTGGATGCCTATATTGTGGAGCCAGCTATGGCAGATAGCACATTGAGTTTTGAACCGGGTCCACAGGTATCACGTAACACAGAGGTGGTTTCGAGTATTGAAACACCTTTCAGTGAAGAGGGAGGGCTGAAACTTCTCAATGGAAATCTCGGTCGCAGTGTCATCAAAACCTCTGCATTGAAGCCTGAACAGTTTTTTATAGAAGCACCGGCGATCGTTTTTGAATCCCAGGAAGCTCTGCAGGATGCATTTCACAAGGGTGAGTTGGAAAAAGACTTCATCGCTGTTGTGCGTTATCAGGGTCCAAAGGCCAATGGAATGCCGGAGCTGCACGGACTGATGCCACCGCTTGGTGCACTTCAGGATAAGGGGTATAAAGTTGCTATCATCACGGATGGACGTATGTCCGGTGCATCGGGTAAAGTGCCTTCAGCCATTCATTTTTCGCCTGAAGCACTGGATGGAGGGATGCTGGCAAAAGTGAAAACAGGTGATAGGATCTGCTTTGATGCAAAGAAAGGTGAGATCATGCTTCTGGTTGATGAGACAGAGCTACAGGCACGAAGCGTTGTCAGACCAGACCACAGTGCCAATACCCATGGGTTCGGCAGAGAACTTTTTGTCGCTGTGCGTCAGAGTGTGGGCATGGCCGAAGAGGGTGCGAGTCTTTTTGATATCCCAGGTAAGGAGAGAGCATGACAGCGAAGGAAGTAATGCAGATCTCACCGATCGTTCCGGTGATCGCATTGGATCATATTGATGATGCACTGCCATTGGCAGAGGCTTTACTTGAAGGCGGTATCTCTATTATGGAGCTCACACTGCGTACGGATGCTGGGCTTGGAGCTATAGAAGCTATTTCAAAAGCGCTGCCGCAGATGCATGTCGGTGCAGGCACGGTACTCAATAGCAGTGATTTTGAAAATGCAGTAAATCACGGTGCAGGGTTTGTCTTTAGTCCGGGGATCAGTGAAGTACTGATGGAGACTTCAAATGCATTGAATGTTGCGTTGATACCTGGTGTTGCAACGGCTTCAGAGGTGATGCTTGCGAAAAATAACGGTTTTGAACACTGTAAACTCTTTCCCGCAACACTTGCAGGCGGAGTTCAGATACTCAAGGCATTTGGCGGACCGTTCCCCAGCATGAGATTTTGCCCCACAGGAGGTGTGAATCTGGAGAATATCAATGATTTTCTTGCACTTGAAAATGTGCTCTGTGCAGGAGGAAGCTGGATCGTCCCCAAGCAGGCACTGAAAGAAAAAAATTTTAAACAGATCACAGCGCTTTGCATAGAAGCTATGCAGACCATAAAAGGAAAGAAATAACATGATGAAAAATAAACTCTATTTTAGTTCGATCAGTAAAAGAGCAGAAGAAAAGGCGTTTGATGCCATTGTCGAAGAGCAAAAATCTATAGGCTATTATGCCTTGCCGGACCAGGATATCGGCCCTATACTTGAGTACTGCAGTACGATTCCTGAAACGATTGAAACGATCGCAGTGATCGGTATAGGAGGAAGTTCTTTGGGTGCCAAGGCAGTCTATGAATTCATGAAGCCGGTCAAAGATCTCTCTAGAAAACTCTATTTTTTTGAAAGTACCGATCCCATCAATATCAATGAATTGCTCTCTAAATGTGATATCAATAAAACACATTTTTTGGTCATCTCCAAATCAGGCAGCACTGTAGAGACATTTTCCATCTATAAATATATCTACTCACTACAGCAGGATCCCTCATTTTATACTTTCATTACGGACCCTGATTCTCCGCTTGAAAAATATGCCCTGGAGATAGAGGCTTCTGTGCTCTATCTTCCGGATAATGTGGGAGGGAGGTTTTCAGTCCTTTCAACGGTAGGATTGGTACCTTTGGCACTGTGTGGTATAGACATCAAAGATCTTTTGACAGGTGCACAAATGATCAAAGAGCGGTTCTTTGACAGAGGTTATGTGTATGATATGCTTCTTGAAAAAGCGGTCTATTATGCTGAAAACCATGCACAGTACAACATTAACTGTATCTTTGCCTATTCAGAAACACTGAAATACTTTTGTCAATGGTATGTACAGCTCTGGGGTGAGAGTCTAGGAAAGCATCAACGTCACAGTGCCTTCCATGTAGGGCTTACACCTATCGGTCTTATCGGGCCTAAGGACCAACACTCTTTTTTACAATTGATCATGGAAGGTACCAGAGATAAATCGGTCACCTTTATAAAGATCGAAGACTTTCATGACAATATCACGATCCCTGACATTTCGCTTCCGCATTTGGAGATGCTGGACAGTTTAAATAATCTCCCTTTTTCCAAACTGATCAATATGCAGTGTGATTCTGTGATCGAAGCACTGTTGGATCAGAATAATATTCCTTTGGATACGATCACCATTCAAAGTGTGACAGAGTCCAATATCGGTTCTTTGATGTTCTATTATGAACTGCTCACATCTTTGGTGGGAGAACTGATTGATGTAAATACCTATGATCAACCGGGCGTAGAGGCAGGAAAAATTATATTGAAGAGAAAACTGCAAAACCTGTGATTGTATAGGGATAGATCGCTAGATAAACAACATGGGAGGATGAAAATAATTTTAATTGTGCATATATTATACAA
>JBNLDB010000008.1:0-15961 GCA_050304115.1 Sulfurovum sp.
CTAACGAATTGAGCTCTTTTCTCATATAATCGATGTTGGCGTACGTCCACTCTTTTGGATGACGTCCATGCTTGATCGCAGCATTCTCTGCAGGCATACCGAAGGCATCCCAGCCGATCGGATGCAGTACATTGTAGTCTTGTTTTCTATAGTAACGTGCGATCGCATCACCGATCGCGTAGTTACGTACGTGCCCCATATGCAGTCTTCCACTAGGGAAAGGAAACATACTCAAAATATACTTTTTCTTCTGAGTTAAAGAATCTGAAGGCTCAAATGCCTGTTCATCGTCCCACTGTTTTTGCCATTTGGCTTCAATCTCACTTGGATTGTAACTCATATTTTCTCGCTTCATTGTTGTGATTATTTAAGTAAGGGGATTATATCCAATATGGGGTTAGAGATGAATTGATACACAAAACATCCCGTTGTTTGGAAGCTTCACAAGAGCAAAACGTTAATTAAATGTGTTACACGCCTTTACATCACCGGTTCGAAACCCTCTTCTGAACCACTCTACACGCTGCTGTGAAGTACCGTGTGTGAAGGCATCTGGTCTCACTGTTCCTGTTGACTTTCTCTGCAGGGTATCATCACCGATGGCACTCGCTGCCCTCAGTGCCTCTTCTACGTCACCCTCTTCTACTATATGAAAACGTTCTTGTGCATGATGTGCCCACGCTCCAGCATAACAATCTGCTTGAAGTTCCACTCGCACCTGGAGCGCATTGGATTTTTTACTGTTGCCCCACTGCTGTTTAGCCTCTTGTACCCTTGAAAGCGTACCTTGCAGGTTTTGAATATGGTGGCCTACTTCATGTGCAAGCACATAAGCTTGAGCAAAGTCACCAGGGGCATTATGTATTTGTGAAAGCTCATCAAAAAAGCTTAGATCCAAATAGACTTTCTGATCAGCAGGACAATAAAAAGGACCTATGGCAGCATTGGCAAAGCCACATCCACTTTGTGTGCCTTCACGGTATAACACCATGACAGGTTCCCTGTACCCAGGCAACTCTTTTTTCCAAATATCCTCAGTACTAGCCAGCACTGTAGAGATGAACACTGCATTTTTATCATCCTTCGCTTGATCGACAGAAGAAGATGAAGAAGAGCCTATACCAACAAGAGAAAGAGGATTGAATCCACTCATATACGCTACGACACCCAACGCTATGATCGCCCAGCCTATTTTCGTTTTTAACAACAGTTTGATCAAAGGCCATATCATCATCAAGGTTTGCATAGAAGGCATATTTTTTCTACCGCCAGTTGTAGCTCTTCTATCATCTACATTCGTGCTTCTTCTTCTATCTTTCCATTTCATGATATTCCTTTGAAGATTCAACTTTATTTCCTTCGATTATACCAACCATCAAGTAAAATTTAAATACAATAATAGCAATAAAACCAAGGAGTCTGTTTGTCTTTAGCCCTCGCAAGAAAATACCGTCCTGCAACCTTCGATGACCTCATCGGACAAGAGTCAGTTTCACAAACTCTTTCACTTGCACTTGAGGGTAACAGGCTCTCCCATGCCTACCTTTTTTCGGGGCTGAGAGGGAGCGGTAAAACATCTACCGCACGTATCTTTGCTAAAGCCCTACTCTGTGAAAAAGGTGCGACTTCCCATCCTTGCGGTACCTGTACACATTGTGTGATGGCAAGTGAAAGCAGCCATATGGATATCATCGAAATGGATGCTGCCTCTAACCGCGGTATTGATGACATCAAAGACCTTATTGAACATACCAAATACAAGCCAAGCTCTGCACGCTACAAGATCTTCATCATCGATGAAGTACATATGCTTACCAATCAGGCATTTAATGCTCTGCTTAAAACACTTGAAGAGCCGCCTGATTTCGTGAAATTCATTCTGGCTACAACAGATCCGCTGAAACTGCCTGCGACCATCCTTTCACGTACACAGCATTTTAGGTTCAAAAAAATCCCTCAGAACCTTGTGCTCAAACATTTGGAACATATACTTGACCTTGAGAACATAGAGTATGAAAGAGAGGCTTTGGACATCATCGCGCGTTCCGGTGCGGGGAGTCTTAGAGACTCACTTACACTGATGGATCAGGCCATTGTCTACTCCAAGAACTTTGTTGATGTGAATACCGTTACAGGGATGCTCGGTATCATTGAACCGAGTCATTTGGAGACACTGCTCTCTGATATCATGGCCAAAGACACGGCAAAAGTATTGGCCTTTATCAACATGGCAGCCGACTATGAAGCCGAAATGATACTGGATGAACTCACCCTCTATCTCAAAGATCTGCTGCTCAATGCCAAAGGCAAGTTCAGCCCGATGATCATAGAGCGTTTCTTCAGGGTGATCGCCGAGTCTAAAAGCTTACTTGCCCTTGGCAGTGATAATGGATTTGTGCTCTCACTTGCACTCTTTAAAATGATGGAATCTTTAGAGATCAAAGATATCGATACCATGATACGCGGTTTGGAACAGGAACTCAAAGGGGTTGAAATCTCTGAGATCATGGTGACCACTCCCTCGGCGGATCTCTCTACACCCCCTGAAGTCATCACGATCACCGAAGAGGAGATCGACGCTACACTTCCTAAAACCGAAGCCCCTAAAGCAGAACCTGCTGTAGAGAAGAAAAGTGTTGAAGCTTCACCTGAGATCACTGAAATACCGGATGTACACAATGGTCCTGCTCCTTCTATGGAAGAAGAAAAAGCTTCTGTCGATACAGAGCCGGTGACACCACCAGAAGTCACACAACCCTCCGCACCGGCCATCAACCCACATCAAAAAACATTTGATGCCCTGGTGCAAAAACTCTATGACAGGGATTATGATCTAGGTGCCTGTTTTGAACGTAATATCTCTTTTGAGAACTTTGAAGAGAATAAACTGACATGGGCTTCTATGGCAGAAGGCGAAGATAAAAAAATGCTCATTACCCATTGGGGGCTGATCAATATGTTCGTAAAAGATATTTTCGGTTTTGAAACGAAGATCGTCAATATCCCTAAAAAAAAAGTTGATACAGCGGCCGTAGAGAAAGAAGCAAAAGCGCCGCCAAAAGAGATTCCTGCACATCAAGATGCAGATTCGGCTTCCATGATAGAAGATATCGAAATGAAAAGTTCCTGTATCGCTCCGGAAGCCGGTGAGACTGAAGCAGCCAAAGAGAAAGACCCCTCCACTCTGCTGGAAGAGCCGATGATCAAAGAAGCTATCGCCTTATTTGACCCCAAAAAAGTAAGAATTAAAAGAAATACGTAAAGTCACTCTCTTCAAGAAATTTAAAAAGCGAAGCGAAGTTAATCTATCCAAGCTTGCGTCACGATCTTAGGTTTATCATCATAGATCTTGATCTTCTCAGCACTTATACAGCGCCCATTATCATCCAATTCAAATACAACCATTTGGAGCAGTGCCTTACACTCATCAGGTATGTTGAAATGCCCTCCAAGACCTGTAAGTACACGTTTAATCGGTATTTCTGTATCCATTCCTATCACACCGTCTCGGCAGCCGGTCAGACCCACATCAGTTACATAACAGCAGCCATCATGTATCTGAAGATCGTCTGTAGCAACATGGGTATGGGTTCCAAGTATCGCAGAGACATCATCTTTGAGCATATGCAAGATGACCTGTTTTTCTGAACTTGCTTCTGCATGCATATCAAGAATGATATGTTTGACCCCTTGTGTCTTTAACTTCTCTACCTCTTCAATGATCATGGTAAAGGGGTTATCGGCCATAGGCATCGTATAGTGCCCCATGAGATTCAAGACGGCTGTTTTATGTCCCAAGAGTGTTGTTTCATAAATACCTTTTCCCGGTGTTGCCTTGGGATAGTTCATGGGACGTATCAGAGGATAATGCTTAAAGATATCAAGGATCTCTTTTTTATCGAAACTGTGGTTTCCTCCTGTCATCATATCGATGCCGTACCCCAACAGTTCAATACAGTTTTTTTCCGTTAAACCAAAACCATGACTTGCATTTTCATAGTTGGCTATCATGAAGTCTACAAAATGCTCTTGTTTAAGACGTGTTAAATGGCGTTTGACCATCAAGCGCCCGGGTTTACCTACAATATCACCGATAAACCCTATTTTCAAGACAATACCATACTGATTGATTGCTTTTCCGGCAAATGGAAGCAGTGCACTGGCCCATGTCAGTCCGCCGCCGAACGTATCGAGTAGCATAAGATCACCTGTTTGCAGTCTTCCCGATTCCCAGATATCATTCAATGCCATAGGGATGGATGCAGCAGAGGTATTCCCGTATTTTCCTACAGTAAGTACGACCTGATCTTCTCTCATCTTCAGCGCATCACCCACTGCTTTAATGATACGGTAATTTGCCTGATGCGGGATAAAATGCGGGATATCATCCGCATTGATCTCATTTTTGGCAAGGATCTCTTTCACATCTTTTGTCAATGTTTTTACTGCCAGTTTAAAGGTTTCATTTCCCTTCATCTGCACAAAATTAAGCCCTTGATCGATCACTTCCTGACTTGCTGGATGTACAGCACCAGGAGCAGGTGTCACCAAAAAGTCCGCATAGGACCCATCTGCACTTGCATGGATATCAATAAATGCTTCTTTTTTATCTGTAGTAGCTGAGATCACCGCGGCGCCTGCACCATCTCCAAACAGGATACAGGTAGTTCTGTCTGTATAGTCGACAACGGAAGAGAACTTCTCTGCCCCGACCACAAGTACATTTTTCTTCATACCCGACTCTATAAATGCTTTGGCGATCGTAAGAAGGTAGACAAATCCACTGCATGCAGCAGAGATATCAAAGGCTTGCACATCCCTGATACCGATCTTGTCAGAGATAAGACAGGCTGTAGAAGGCATATTGAAATAATCCGGTGTCACGGTGGCACAGAGTACCAGGTCAATCTCCTCTTTGGCTAGACCTGAACGCTCTATGGCCAATTCACAGGCTTTTGCAGCCATATCACTTGTATATTCATCCTCAGCAGCTATATGACGCTCTTTTATACCCGTACGCTTTACGATCCATTCATCCGTGGTATCTACCATCTTTTCAAGATCTGCATTGGATAGAATCTTTTCAGGTACATAGGCACCTATAGATCTGAATGCCGCATATATGGGTTTTACTGGTGACATAGTTGTCCTTAACGAATAATATAAAGTCTGTTATTTTACCATAAATTTATAAGTTTTAGGGGGTAATGTTCTTGGGTGGTCGGTCTAAAGTACCTGGGGTACCTTAGACTTATTTATCGTCAGAGAGAAGAGTTTCTATGGTTTTATTGACATCTGACTCTGTATAGCGTATCGCCTGGAATATAGCATTTTTGATCGCTTTCGCATTAGAACTACCATGGGAAATAATCGCACATCCGTTGATACCCAGGAGTGGTGCCCCGCCATACTCTGCATAGTCAACCTGCTTTTTCATATTTCCAAACACTTTTCTTTTCATCATCAGTGCACCGATCTTTGCCGGCAAGGATTTTCGGATATGTTGTCTCATCAGGGTGAAGATAGTCGATACTACACCTTCACTGGTCTTCAGTAGAATATTCCCTGTAAACCCGTCACAGACGACGACATTCACATTCCCGTTAAAGATGTCTCTACCTTCGACATTACCGACAAAACCTTTTAAACCTTGTAGCAGTTTAAAAGCTGCTTTTGTCAGCGTATTCCCTTTGGAATCTTCCGATCCATTCGACAAAAGGCCTACTTTAGGAGATGCTATACCCAAGATCTGTTGTGCATACGCTTCACCCATCGCACCAAACTCATAAAGGTTTTGAGGGGTACAGTCTGTGACTGCACCTACATCCAGAACCAATGTTTTGGTCGCAACAACACTTGGCATCAATGTGGCAAGTGCAGGCTTGGAAATATGCGGTAAACGCCCTATACGCAATGTGGCCAATGTCATGGTTGCACCACTGTGACCCGCTGAAACGACTGCTGATGCCTCTTTCTCACGTACAAGTTCTACCGCTTTGTAGATAGATGAATCTTTACGCTTAAGTGCATCTGTGGCCTGATCGCTCATAGATATCACATCTGAAGCTTCAACAATTTCAACTTTATCTGCATAATACGGGGGGAGGAAAGAGCGTATCTCTTCAGTGTTACCTACTAAAATAGGGAGGAATTTTTCAGTTTCCAGTGCTTGAACCACACCTTCTATAATAGGCTCAGGACCAAAGTCCCCGCCCATAGCGTCAATCGCGATCTTTATCATTAAGATTACGCTTTAGTTTTTTTGTACTCACCAGTGGTCATATTCATATGGTGAGGCATTCTCCATGTTCCATCTGCATCTTTCACTGGCATTGGTAATGTCAATTTGTAATGTGTTCTTCTTTTCGCTGCTCTTGTGTGGCTCACACGTCTTTTAGGTACTGCCATTTTATATCCTTTGTTACAATTTTATTTAATATTCTACTTCAAAATCTTCATCACTATTGGCACACTTGCTGCAATAGTTATAAGCATTTTTAAATGTATTTATTTCGCTCTGTAGTATGTACGAAATATCTATTTCGCCATCTAAAAACTCAATTATATCTAAATCATCTTTATCTTCGGATACGATATCGCTCAGTCTAAGTTGCAGTTGATTGTCCACGTCATAGTCATATGTGTCTCCACATCTATCACAGTCCATCTTGATACTGCCACTCATGTGTGCATCTAAAGTTACTTGATGATAACCGCTCTTCTTTAAAGTTCCTTCCAGTGTAACCCCTTCTGAACTTAGTTCAATGGGTTTGGCTGTGGAACCTACTTTGTCAAAAGCTATCTTCACAGTTTAGGCTTAGTGAATTTCTCTCTGTGCAAAGAAGAAGTTGATCTCAACTTCTGCATTTTCTAAAGAGTCACTTCCATGTACTGCATTTGCATCAATGCTGTCTGCAAAGTCAGCTCTGATCGTACCAGGCTCAGCTTCTTGAGGATTTGTAGCACCCATAAGCTCTCTGTTCTTAGCCATTGCATTTTCACCTTCAAGTACTGTTACAACAACCGGCCCTGAGATCATGAAGTCTACAAGATCTTTAAAGAAAGGTCTCTCTGCATGAATCGCATAAAATGCTTCCGCATCAACACGAGAAAGTCTTGTTTTTTTCGTTGCTGCAATTCTAAGACCTGCTGCTTCAAATCTTGCAAGGATCTGTCCTACAACGTTTTTAGCTACTGCATCTGGTTTGATGATTGATAGTGTTTGTTCCATACTTAATATTCCTAAGCGATTAATTTACTTCCAACATTACATTTAGTGGAGAGTATTAGGGCGGAATTCTACCGAATAAAGTATTAAAATAAGTTTAAGTTTTGATAGGAGTAAAAAGGGGAGATGATATTTATTGAGACTACCAAGGAGGTAGTCTCTGCAAAGGACTAAAATTAGTCTTCTACAACGTTTCTATGCGCTGCTCTGTCTTCAAGAGAGATATCTTCTCTCATTGGCATTTCAGCATCTGGGTTTTCCATAACATAGTTTAGACCATCAATGTAGTTTTCACCATTAAAGTGATCTTTATGTTCAGCTGTGAATGGCATATCCCAAGTAATACAACCTTCAGTTGGACATGCTTCTGCACATGCTGGAGAATCGAAGTGATCTACACACTCAACACATTTGTCAGGGTACACATAGTAGTACTCCTCACCCGTTGGATTATCATCCTCGTCTACAATTGCTTCTACTGGACATTCGTCAATACAAGCTGCACAGTTTATACATGTATCACCAATAATTACTGCCATATTTATTCCTTTTTATTAAGATAGCAAACTATAGCTAAAGATATTTAAAAAAACTTTAAACACCTCAGATAATTTGTTAAAGTAGATCAAAAATATTCAATGTATGACACAATACTAAACACTGAATATTAGATATTTAAATATCTTTTGATATCCTCTACCCTGTCTGTTTTCTCCCAGCTAAAATCTTCTTCTTCTCTTCCGAAGTGACCATAAGCCGCTGTCCTGCGGTATATAGGTCTAAGCAGATCCAACGCATCCATAATACCTTTAGGTGTAAGATCGAACAGTGACTCTACACACGCTGTGATCTTGGATTCATCCACTGTAGCAGTCCCATGTGTATCTACATAGATAGAGACCGGTTTGGCTACACCGATCGCATAGGCTATCTGCAGTGTTGCTTTGTCACAGGCACCTGCCGCTACAAGGTTTTTCGCTACATGTCTTGCAGCATAGGCAGCAGAACGGTCCACTTTTGTAGGGTCTTTACCAGAGAAGGCACCCCCACCATGAGGACAGGAACCCCCATAGGTATCTACGATGATTTTTCTACCTGTAAGTCCGGCATCTCCTTGAGGACCACCGATCACAAAACGTCCCGTAGGGTTAATATGATAGACGATATCATCCGACATCAGCTCTGCTGGTATCACTGCTTTGATCACCTCTTCAAGTACCGCTTTTTGTACCTGTTCCAGTGTCACTTCTGGATGATGCTGCGTTGAGACAACGATCGTGTCTATCGCAACGGGTTTCCCCTCTACATACTTCACTGAAACCTGTGCTTTTCCATCCGGGCGTAAAAACGGGACAGTACCATTTTTACGAACTTCTGCCAGTTTAGCTGTGATCTTATGTGCAAGTGAGATAGGCAGAGGCATCAACTCTTTGGTCTCATTACAAGCATATCCGAACATCAATCCCTGGTCACCCGCACCGATCTCACCAGAAGCTTGGTCCACACCTTGATTGATATCCGGGCTCTGCTCTCCTATACCGTTCAGTACACCGGCAGATCTATAGTCAAAACCATAACTTGCATCCGTGTATCCTATCTCTCTTACCACCTCTCTTGCAATCTCTTGCATCGGTGCATACGCTGTTGTTTTTAGTTCTCCTGCAATAACACAAAAACCATTACTCAGCAACGTCTCACAAGCCACTCTGGCCTGTGGATCTTTTTCGATGATATAATCAAGTATAGCATCTGAGATCTGATCAGCCATTTTATCTGGGTGACCCTCGGTTACCGATTCACTTGTAAAAATGTATTCGTTAGCCATTTTTTTCCTTTATTTAGTTTCTCATTGAAGTATGGCAGAGCCATGCTTCAATTTCCCAGAGAATATACCCATAGGGGTACCCCATCCCTGAAGTTCAGAGAATTTTGAAATATTTGTTCACTGTCACTGAACTTGATACAATACCCAAAAAGGTACTGTATCAAATACAGTTTTCATGTAGAAGAAAACTCTTCTACACGATCCTTTCTGCCAACTGTTCCGGCAGTATCCCCAGGGACTCTTCGACCAACTTCGTATTACCATGTGTGATAAATGCATCACTATACTCAAAAGTTGTCAATGCTACATCCTGGATCTTTTTTTGGCTTAAAAGTTCCAAGATCGCTGAACCCACACCACCCTGTGCTGCAGAATCAGAAAATACAAACCATTTTTTGTACTTGGTACTTAAAGCCACAAGCCTCTCTTCATCCAAAGGCTTTACAAAACGAAGATCCAATATGGCAGGGGTTACCTCAACCAGTTCAGCCACCTTTTGAGCACGTCCCACACCATTACCATACCCGATAAAGAGTATCTCTTCACCCTCTTTGAGCAACACAGACTTCCCTAACTCATAGGCTGGACTCTCTGTGTCTTCGGCCAAAAATGCCCCTCTAGGGTATCTGAAAGCACAAGGGTGGTCATACTCTTTGGCAAATTGCATACAGAGCTTCATCGTTGTCTCATTGTAGGGTGCCAGGAGTGTCATGTTGGGAATACCTCTCAAATAAGAGATATCAAACGCACCCTGATGCGTCTCTCCATCCTCACCTACAATACCTGCTCTGTCCAGTGCAAAAGCGACACCCAGATCCATAAGCGCTATATCATGGATGACTTGATCATACCCACGTTGCAAGAATGTCGAGTAGATCGTACAGAAGGGTTTAAACCCTTCTTTTGCCAACGGACCCATAGAGGTCACTGCATGTTGCTCTGCTATGGCTACATCCCAGAAACGTTCAGGGTATTTTTTAATGGCCGCACTCAGACCCGTACCGCTTGGCATCGCCGCTGTCACGCCTACCACTTTTTCATCTTCATCTGCAAGTTGCACCAGGGTATCAGAAAAGATAGCGGTTGCCGCCTTGGCCGCTCCGGCCTTTTTAGGTGCTTCACCTGTCTTAAGATCAAAGGCACTGACCCCATGCCAATGCTCCTTGGTACCCTCGGCGATCTCATACCCTTTCCCTTTCGTGGTCTGTGCATGAATGAGCACCGGCTTGTGTAATGCTTTGGCTACTTCCATCGTCTCTACAAGAGACTCGATATCGTGCCCGTCCACCGGTCCGATGTACTCGATACCCATCTCTTCAAACAAGATACCCGGTGTGATAAGCTTGAAAGACTCTTCGAATCTTTTTGCCATATAGGTCGCACCCTCAGGCAGATGCTCAAGCACCTTTTCTACCTTGCCTTTGAACTTCTGATAGAATGAACCGGCCATGGTCTGGGAGAGCAGTTTACTGATGGCACCTATGGGTTTGGCGATACTCATTTCATTGTCATTCAGTATGATCACGACAGGGTATTTTCTGTCACCCAGTTCATTCAGGGCCTCATACACCATCCCCGCAGACATACTGCCGTCACCGATCAGGGCGACAGGAATCCTCTCTTCACCTTTCAGTGCTATGGCTTTGGCTGCACCGACTGCGAGTGAAATAGAGGTCGAACTGTGCCCTGCCACATAATAATCATACTTGGACTCTTTGGGTTTGGTATACCCGCAGATACCGCCGAACTGACGTAAGGTATCAAACCTCTCCCATCTGTCTGTCAAGAGTTTATGCGCATAGGCCTGATGGCTCACATCAAAGATAAAAGGATCTTTCTCTACATCAAACACTTTATGCATAGCCACGATAAGATCCGTTGCACCCATAGTAGAACTCAGGTGTCCACCGTTTTTACTTACCGTATCCAATATCTTTTGTCTGATCTCTCCGGCTAAAGTATTGAGTTCGTCTATGGAGTGTGCTTTTATATCTATCATCTTTCTCATTTCCCTAGCAAATAGGCACTGAGCAGTTTTTTGGTGAAAACGATCTGTGAATCATCATACACCAAACCCAATTCATCTGCTAAATTTTTCAGTTCTTTCTTCGTTACTTTGTTCATCATGTTCTGCTGGACCTTATGTTGGATAAAATCATCTAAAATAAAAGGTTTCACCTCTACTTCATCTGCTTTGACCACCTCAACTTTTTTCAAGCTGTCACTTCTAAAAAGTGTTTAAAGAACACATCATTTTGTTTTGCCGTTCCTATCGTGATCCTCATGGCATTCAACCCGTAAGAGGCAAGGTTACGGATGATGACACCGCGTTTCAGCAATGCATCTGCTATCTTGGTCGCATCCGTCTTTTCATCAAACATATAGGTGATAAAATTCGTATAACTCTCTATGTACTCAAATCCTTGCTCTTCTGCAAACGCTTCATACCGCTTGATCTGCTCCTGATGCAAGGCGATAGACTCTTCCACAAAACTGTTATCTTTGCATGCCTCTATGGCCACTGCCAATGAGAGTGTAGAGATGTTGAATGGCGGTCTCATTTTATGCAGTTCTTTGATCAGTTCAGCCTGCGCGACACCATAGCCTACACGCATACCTCCCAGACCATGAGCTTTGGAGAATGTACCCAGGTAGATGGCATTCTCATAACCCATCAGGTCATTTGGCGTGATTGCATATTGTGGGTCTTTAGCTGCTGCATACTCCATATAGGCACCATCTACAACAACCAATGTATCCTTGTCGACTGCCTCAATGATCTTTAGGACCTCTTCTTTACTTGTCGCATCCCCTGTAGGGTTGTTCGGTGTACAGAGGTAAATGATCTTTGGTTTATGCATGCGGTAGGCTTCCATGAACTCATCATACTTATGCGTATAGCTTGCTGTACGAAGTATCCTTGCCCCCATCTGCTTTGCATAGATCTCATACATCGCAAAAGTCACTGCAGACATCAGTACAGAGGCGTTCTCATCCAAGAGTGCACGGGAAATAAAC
This sequence comes from Sulfurovum sp., assembly GCA_050304115.1. GTDB lineage: Bacteria > Campylobacterota > Campylobacteria > Campylobacterales > Sulfurovaceae > Sulfurovum. Next base: position 12,072 of record JBNLDB010000008.1, read on the forward strand.
TCGATCACCTGGTCAGACCCCGCACCGATAATAATATTGTCATCCTGGACATTAAATTTGGCACTCAATGCAGCCTTGAGTTCAAACATACTGTCATCAGGGTAAAGATGCGCAATATCCGCATTGGACCTGATCACTTTGGCGATAGCCGGGTTGGTCCCTATCGGGTTTTCATTCGAAGCGAGTTTCACTACATCTTTTGCGGCAATTCCAAATTCACGTACCACAAGTTCTATCGGTTTACCCGCTTCATACGTTTGTATATTCTCTAATACTTTGTTAAATTTCATACTGATAGTTCTCCCTCACTGCTTACTTCTTCTATTAAATATCGTCTATCTCTTTCACATAGGAACCTAATATTTTGATCGCATCTTTATGTTTTTCCAAAATAGGTTTAATATGCGGATCATTTTGATGTCCCTTGAACTCTATGAAAAAGATCGACTTGCCCTCTACGATGTGCGACTTGATCTTCATCAGATTCACATGTGCTTCTTCAAAATCATTGAGGAAGTTTACCAGTGAACCCGGTTTATTCGAAAGTCTTACCAGCAAAGAGGTTTTGTCGTCACCCGAAGCTGCATTTTCAAAATCGGAAATAATGAAAAAACGTGTTCTGTTGTTCGTATCATCTTCTACATTATTGAAACGTATAGGCAGGTTATTCAGCTTTGCCGCCACTGCAGGACAGAGTGCTGCTGCCGTTTCATCTTTTAGGGCAAGCTTTGCTGCTTTCACCGTAGATTCTACAGGGATATGTTCTATTTCATCGAGTCCCAGGTCTTGTAAAAACTTGCGGCACTGTCCAAAAGCGATATCTTTAGAGTAGATCTTTGTGATCTTTGTGATATCGTCATTCACTGTGGCAAAGGCCATATGTACATCCAGGCACACTTCGGCGATAATCTTCAGATCATACTCATCCAGACAATTGATCGTATCACTTACAATACCGTTAGAAGAGTTTTCTATCGGGATCACACCAAACTTGGCTGTGCCTTTTTTCACTTCACGAAACACACCCGGGATGGAGCTGATAGGCAAATAGGCACTCATCGCACCGAACTTGCTCTCAGCAGCCTGATGTGTGAAACTTGCTTCAGGGCCTAAATAGGCTACCCCTTCGGGAAGTTCAAGGTTTCTGGCCACTGCAAACATCTCCAAAAAGAGTGCATCTATAGCCTCATCCGTGAGCTTTCCTTTATTTTGACTTTTTAAGCGATTCAGAATAGCCTGCTCACGTTCAGGACGATAAATAGGTGCTCCGGTCGTATTTTTCACTTCACCTACCTGATGTACCAACTCCATACGTTCATTGTAGAGTTTTAACAATTCATCGTCAATGCTGTCTATCTTTACTCGCAGCTCATCTAAAGTCATATGCGCGTCCCTGCCTTTTTTACTTTACTGTTGCAGATACTCAAGCTCTAAACGTATCTGGTCTTCATACGTTTCACGCTGACGTATCAATCTGTCTTTCCCGCCTTGAAGTGCCACCTCTGCAGCTTTTGCACGTGTATTGTAGTTACTTGCCATCGTAAACCCGTAGGCACCTGCAGAGTGCACCACGATCAGGTCATTATGCTCCAGCGGCGGAAGCGGTACATTCTTGCCGAAGAAATCTCCGCTTTCACATACCGGCCCTACCACATCGGCCGGGGTCTTGTCTCCCTCTTTGAGTACCGCTTCGATCTTATGATATGCATTATATAGACTAGGACGGATAAGGTCGTTCATTCCACCATCCACAATGACAAAACGTTTCCCGTCATTCACTTTTTCATAAAGCACTTTGGTAAAAAATGCCCCCGCATTGGCTACCATGTAACGGCCCGGCTCACAAAGCAGTGTCACATCAAGCCCTTTGGTCGCTTCAAAGATAGCTTGTGTATACACTTCAGCAGGGATCGTAACCTCATCATCATACACGACACCGATACCCCCGCCCACATCAAAGAACTTGATATCGATCTTGATCGCCTTAAGTGAGCGTACCAGATCTGCTACGATCATACATGACTCACGTATAGGCTCAATATTTGTAAGCTGCGAGCCGATATGGAAGTGGATACCTACAGGGTTTAAAAACTCCGATTTATTGGCATAGATATACATACGTTTTGCCATATCTATCTCTACTCCGAACTTGTTCTCATGCAATCCTGTTGAGATATACGGATGTGTTTGAGGATCGATATTGGGATTGACCCTGATAGAGATACGAGCCTCTTTGCCCAGCTCTTTGGCCACCATCTCTACACGTTTCATCTCTGCTTCACTCTCTAGATTAAGCAGTAAGATATCCTGCTCCAGTGCTTCACGTATCTCATCATCACGTTTCCCTACACCGGAGAAAATGATCTTGTATTTATCCACACCTGCAGTGAGTGCACGTTTGACCTCACCGATACTCACACAGTCGGCACCGGCACCAAGCTTGGCCAAGTGCGCAATCACAGAAAGGTTCGAATTTGCTTTGACTGCATAATTAATGAGTGATTTTTTACCTGCAAAGGCATCTTTCAGTGTGTTATATCGATTTTCAATATAATCAAAATCATACATATACAAAGGCGTACCATATTTATTTGCCAATGCTTTATAATCAATATTCATTTATCCTATCCTGTATGCTCAATACCTTGAGTCTATTTTAGGGGATTTTATCTAAAAGTTGATTAAAAGGCACATTTAACGTACTAGAGGGGATTAGACAAGGCTTCTTTCATTTGTAAAGTAGATATAAATGGCATAAGCCCATAAAAGTACAACCGGTAATATCGCTGTCAATTCAGGAAGCAAAACACCGTTGGCTCCCATCTGGCCCAAACCGAACAAGATACCCCAAATCCCAAATGTTACCCCCAAAGAGAGTGCGATCACGCCACCCATATTCATCATTCTGGCATGAAACGGGAGTTTAAAAAATAAAATAAGTAACAGGGCCATAGAAAAAAGGGGTATGACCGCTTTGTCATAGAAGGATGCCCTGATTTTATCTGAACTGAGATTTTGTTTATAGAGTAACTCCCATGTCATATAAGCATCCCGTATATTTAATGCTTTCCCCTCATAGAGTGACTCTATGATCTTAGGTTTATAGCCTTCGAGTGTTTCTATGCGCTCTTTATGTTCTACGGTATATCTTTTCAATTCGTCATTTTCATAGATATGTGTCTTCAATGTAGCATCATGTGCGGTCCATCTTTCACCATCGAATGTTGCCAAAGGCGCATTGATCGTATACCGTACCTGATACCCTTCAACTTTAAAGATCGTAATATCTTCTATCTTTTTTTCTATAGGATCGAGCTTGGTGATATAGACAAAAGTATCATTGTACTTGAAAAAAAGGTCATTCACATTATAGGTACCCACTCTATTTTCCAAAAGAAATTCCGCTTTGTCTTTTGCATAAGAGAACTCTGTGGTATGAAGGGTTAAAAAGATGAAATAGGTCAACGAGCTCACTGTAAACAATGGTAAAAAAAGTCTTTTTTTATCATATCCAAAGGCATGAAATGCTCCCATAGTGTTATTTTTCACCAAGGAAAGCTTTGTCATAATCAATGCAAAAACGATGGCCAAAGGGTAGAGCAAGCCCAGTGCTTCCTGCCACATGTAAAAGATATAGAGGATTTGATAGTTTGAAGCGACATCGAGTTTCTGTAAATGTTGAAAATAATCAATCGCCGCAAAAGCAAAAGAGAGACCGAACAATATGGACAATAGGTTTTTAGTGTAGAGTTTGACCAAATACCTAAAGTGTAATGAAGGGTTCAAGAGACTCATGCATTTAAACCTTCTATAGACTTCAGACTGTATTTTGACTTCACTTCAATGAGTTCATCTTGGGAGAGTACTTTACAAGCCTCTGCTACATGGTC